>CAZSGS010000186.1:0-5595 GCA_964606365.1 uncultured Wenzhouxiangella sp.
GCACCGGCGGCGCGAAGATGCTCGTCGGGGCTGTGCGAGTCGCGTTCTGGGGCAGCCTGGCGATGGCCCTGACCGCCGGCGTGGGCCGTCTGTTCGGCGTTTGAACCGGAAGATCGATATCCAGATCGTTCACCAAGGAGGAACGAAATCGTGACTGAAAGAACCTCGATATACCTGGCTGCCTTGCTGGCTCTGGGCACAGCGATTGCGCCGGCTCGTGGCGAGGATCCCGATACGACCGCAGCCATGGCCGCGGCCTTCGGCGGCGAGTCGGGCGAATGGATCGACCTGACGCACGCGTTCGACGAGAACTCGATCTACTGGCCGACCGACACGCGCGGTTTCGAGCTCGAGGAGCTTGCGCACGGCCATACCGAGGGTGGCTGGTTCTATGCCTCCTACCGCTATTCCGGCGCGGAACATGGCGGGACCCATCTCGATGCACCGATCCACTTCGCCGAGGGACGCCACACCACCGACGAGATTCCACTGGAACGGTTGATCGGTCCGGCCGCGGTCGTCGACGTTGCGGACAAGGCCCACCCCGACTACCTGATCTCGGTCGAGGATTTCGAAGCCTGGGAAGCCGAGCACGGTCGGCTGCCGCAAGGCGCCATCGTGCTGGTGAACACCGGCTGGGGCGAACGCTACGACGATCGTGCCGCATACCTGGGCACCGACAAGACCGGGCCGGAAGCCGTGCCCGAGCTGCATTTCCCCGGCCTCGACCCCGAGGCCGCGCAATGGCTGGTGGATCGTCGCGATATCGCGGCATTCGGCCTCGACACCCCCAGCATCGACTACGGCCAGTCGGAAGAATTCGGGGCCCACGTGATCCTGTACAAGGCGAACGTCCCGGGGTTCGAGAACGTCGCCAACCTGCCCGAATTGCCGCCGTCGGGCAGTTTCGTTATCGCGCTGCCGATGAAGATCGCCGGCGGCAGCGGCGGGCCGCTGCGCATCGTGGCCTTCAAGCCGTAGATCGCGGCGTCAGACCGTCAGAAAGTAGAAGGCATAGCCGACGATCAGCGCCGGAATGCCGGTGTAGAGCGTTGCCACGATGGCGGCCTTGGGCGCCAGCGCGATGGCCGGGAAGAGCGCATCGCCGTCGTTGCTGATGGCGTTGGCGAACAGCGCCGCCATGGGAATCGCGCCGGTCAGGTAGAGCGTGGTGACGATGATCTGGGGGCCGCAGCCGGGCAGGAAGCCGACCAGGGTGGCGATCAGGGGCGTCAGCGGGGCCCACACGGCAAACCAGCTGTTGAGGTCGGCGTTGGTGTAATGAATCCCCAGTTCGAACAACAGGAAAGCCGCGATCACCCAGACGGTGACGAAGTTGGTGTCGTTGATGACGCGGTTGGTGGCCGTGGGCTGCGGTTGCGCCAGGTCGCTGGGGTTGGCGGCGGTGTATTGGTGACCGGGATCGGACGACAGATGGGCGGCCCACATCATCAGCGCCAGCACGCCGCCGAAGAAGCCGAGTAACGTGACCGGTTGATAGACCGCCAGGCTGCCGAACCAGGTATTGGGATCGATCTGCATGGCGATCGGCACGGCGAAAACCACGCCCGGCAGCATCAGCGCCACCCACAGCGGGTGAAGCGCCTTGATCGAGGCCGGTCGGTGGCGGCCTGCCTCGGCGCGCCGCTTGGCCTCTTCCGGAGAGGTCATCGACTGCTGGCGCATGAATTCGCGGCCGTGAATCAGCTCGAGCAGGTACCCGCTGAGCGTGCCGACCACCATGCCGAGCACGAACACGATCAGCCCGGTCATCGGCTCGCGCGCCAGCAGCAGGAAGGCGGCGTCCCCCATGGTGGCCGTGAGCACCGCGACCAGCGCCCCGAAGCCGACGTGGCCGTTGACGTACTGCGTCACCACCACGATTGCGCCGCCGCAGCCCGGCAGCGCGCCCAGCAATGCCGCCACCGGCACCTGTGCGCGCGGATGCGCGGCGAGAAATCCCGCCATGTCGAACTTGAACAGGCGCTCGGCACCGTAGATCAGGGCCAGGGTGAAGGCGACGAAGACGCTGACCTGCAGATAGGCCTCCGCGATGGTCTCGACCATGATGCTCCCGGCTTCGGGCAGCAGCAGGCCCAGCGCCAGCAGGGCGAGCGGCATCAACAGGCGCCAGGACAGCGCCCGCCGGCTCCAGAGATGTAGATCGTTGAGGCCCCGCTTTGCGGCCATGATCAACGCGGTCATGGGGTCTGTCCCGGTCAATTGCGTAAATTCTAATCGCTTATCGTCAAAAATAGGGCAAGCGTGGCGTCGATGCAATTGACGACAAGCGGCAGCCCACCCCTCGGGCCGGCTTGTCGACGAGTATGCGGCGCGGCCGCAATGGCGTTGCCACAGACCGGTCATCTACAATCTAGGCGTGCCGGCTCGCGGCCGGCGGCAACCATGGAAACCGAAATGATGATTCGCGACAACCAACACCGCTACGGCAGCGTCAGCCGGATACTGCACTGGGGCATGGCGCTGCTGCTCGCCTGGCAGTTCCTCTCGGCGGGTGCTCACCTGCTGCTCGACGACACCGCCGTGGAAGCGTTCTTCTGGCCGACGCACAAGCCCCTGGGCTTCGCGCTTTTCGTGCTGATTGTCCTGCGCGCGGCCTGGGCGCTGCGTCACTTGCGCGTGCGCCCACCCTCGGTCAATCGCCTGGCGACGGCCGGTCACGTCACGCTCTACCTGCTGGTGCTGGTCGTTCCCGCGCTGGCACTGCTGCGGCAGTATGGGTCGGGCCGCGCCTTCGAACCCTTCGGCATTCCGCTGATGCCCGGCTTCGAGGGCGAGCGCATCGACTGGATGATGGCGCCCGGCAACCTGCTCCACAGCTGGCTGGGCTGGCTGCTGCTGGTGCTTGTCGCCGGGCACGTGTTCATGGCCATATGGCACCGGCGTCGACCCGACCAGCCGGACGTGCTCGAGCGGATGTGGTAGCAGGCGATGCCGCACTGGATCTATCTGTCGCTGGCGATCGTGGCCGAAGTGGTCGGGACGTCGTTCCTCAAGAGTGCGGAAGGATTCACCCGGCTGGTCCCCTCGGTCGCCGTGGTCGTGTCCTACGTCGTCGCCTTCTTTTTCCTCGGGCTGGCGCTCAAGACCCTGCCGGTCGGTGTCGCCTATGCCATCTGGGCCGGCGTCGGCGTGGCGTTGATCGCGCTGGTTGGCTACGCCTTCTTCGGCCAGCGCCTGGATGCGCCGGCGATTGTCGGCATGGCGCTGATCGTGGCCGGCGTGGTCGTCATCAACGTCTTCTCGCGCACGGTGTCGGAAAATTGACGGCCTTCCCGGCCCGGGGACGCTCCGCAAGCAGGGCGCACGCATGAAGCGATTGTCGACTGCGATGGTGACCCTTCGCCGTGTGACGGCGGCCGGAGCCTGAGTCCCGGTCATGCCTGTAGCGCTCGACGCCAAGCGTTATGCGCTGCTGGGGGCCGCGCTGATCGCCATGAGCTACGGCCTGGCGCGCTTTGCGTTCGGGCTCTACGTTCCGGCCATTCGTGCCGACCTCGGCCTGTCGCCGGACATCATCGGCCGGGTTGGCGCCCTGCCTTACGTGAGCTTTTGCCTGGCCAGCGTCTTTGCCGCTGGCGTCGTCGACCGGCTGGGCGCGAGGGGCGCGGCGCTGACGGCCTGCCTGTTTGCGATCGTGGGCATGGCGATCGTGAGCCGCTCCCAGAACGCCTGGATGCTCGCCGCCGGCGTGTTTTCCTGCGGCTTCAGCACGGGCCTGATGATGCCGGCGCTGGCGGGCGGCATGTACGCGGCCGTGCGGCCTTCGGTTCACGGACGTGTCGGGGCCGTCATGAATGCCGGCACCAGCCTGGGCGTCCTCGTCGCGGTACCGAGCGCGGTGATTCTGTCCGGCCAGTGGCGAGAAAGCTATCTCGGCTTTGCGCTGGTCGCCGTATTCTGCGCGATGCTCGCGTGGTGGTTTCTGCCCGCGTCCGCCGGCATGGCAAAAGCGCATGCACGCCGCTCGCGCAAGCCGAGCATGCGCCACGCGCTGTGGCGGCTTGCGCTGTTCGGCTTCGGGATGGGCCTGGTCAGTTCCGCCTACTGGGTGTTCGCGCCGGACCTTGTCAGCACCCTGGGCGACCTGCCGGACAAGGCCAGTGCCTGGCTGTGGCTGACGCTGGGCCTGGGTGGCCTGGCGGCCGGCGCGGCCAGCGATCTGGCCGACAAGGCGGGCATCGCGCGAACGCAGGGTGCGGCGCTGGTGGGCCTGGGGTTGACGTTGTTGCTGCTGGCACAATGGCCCGGCGCCCTCTTTCCGGTGGTCACCTCCGCGGCCCTGTTCGGCACCTTCTACATGATGCTGACCGGTATCTACCTGGTCACGGGCGTGCGCCTGCTGGCCGAGCATCCGTCCCTGGGGCCGGTCATTCCCTTCCTCGCCATCGCCGTGGGGCAGTCGGTGGGTTCGCCCGTGGCCGGCACCCTGGTATCGACGCTGGGGCACGTGGACGCGTTTCGCGCCTTGGCCGCGGCCGGCATCGTGCTGGGTCTGGCCGCGCGCTGGTTTCCGCACACCCGCCCCGCGGATGCGGGGCAGGACGAATAGCGCGGTCACCGGTTCAGGGTCGCAGCCGCAGCCTGAACATCTGCTGGTAGCGCGGCAGACAACTGGCCGCGACGCGCCTGGGGCGGCCTTTCAGTTCGGGGGTGCCCGAAGGCGGCGGTCCGAAGCCGGTCGATTCCCGCACTTTCTGATACCAGTGCGGTGCCCACACGCCGTCGGACGCGCGCGGGCCGGCGGGCCAGGACAGCATGTTGTCGTCGAACGGAATGGCCAGGCGTTCGCACAGCGCGCGCAAGTGACCTTCCGGATCAGCAAGGAATTCCCCGCTGTCGATGATCGGCGGCTCCTTGCCGAGCCGTCCGACGATGAAGTCGTAGATGGCCTGCTGCTGCGGCACGCCGATGTCCTCGGGCGAGACGGTGTCGCGCTTGCCCAGGTAGGAGGCCACCACGTGGCGCGGGTCGCGGATCAGGAAAACGTGGGTCAGCTTCGACAGCCAGCCGGCATCCATCATCTCCGGCAGGATGTGGTGGGTCATGTGCTTCTGGTACCAGACCGGCTTGCCGTCGGGAACCTCGCCGGTGAGGTGATCGACCACCGAGCGCCAGTCGCTGTCCATGGCCGCGATGACTTCCTCGCGCATCGGGTGCGGCTCGCCGCTCATCTTCAGCCAGGCACCGTAGAGGGGTTCGTCGCTGACGGTGCAGTCGGGCCGGTTCTCGAAGGCCCGCATCATCGCCGTGGAAATATTTCGCGGGCCCGACCACATGGCGATGCGCAGCGGCTCAGACATCGCTTTCGCGCCGCAGCAGCCCGGCATAGAGTTGCTGCAGCCGTTCGGTCACCGGGCCCCGCCGCCCGCTGCCGATGCTGCGCCCGTCGACTTCGCCGACGGGACGAAGCCCCGACAGCGTGCCGGTGGTGAAGGCCTCCTCGGCGGCGTAGACGTCGGTCAGGCTGAAGGTTTTCTCCGAGCAAGGGATGTCGTTGTCGCGGCACAGGGCCAATACGTGGCCGCGTGTGATGCCGCCCAGGCAATAGCGGCCGTCGGAGGTCATCACCGC
>CAZSGS010000187.1:0-3111 GCA_964606365.1 uncultured Wenzhouxiangella sp.
GATCTCCCCGCACGTCAACAAGGACGCGCGTGATCAGTACGAGATCCGGACGCACAAGCGGCTGCTGGATATCGTCGATCCCAACGACAAGACGGTTGATGCCCTGATGAAGCTGGACCTGGCTGCGGGCGTCGACGTGCAGATCAAGCTGTATTGAGGCGAATAGAACAATGGCTATCGGATTGGTAGGACGCAAACGAGGCATGACCCGTATCTTCACCGAGGAGGGAAGCTCCGTGCCGGTGACGGTCGTTGAGGTCAGCCCGAATCGGATCACGCAAATTCGTCAACAGGATAACGACGGCTATGCCGCTATCCAGGTGACTTGCGGTGGCAGGCGTACGTCTTTGGTCTCACGCCCCCTGGCCGGGCACTACGCGAAAGCGGGTGTCGAGGCCGGCGAAGGCCTGTGGGAGTTTCGCCTCGACGGCAGTGATGGCGACGGTCTTGAAATCGGGGCCGAGCTCACGGTCGAGCGCTTCGAGGCGGGTCAGAAAGTCGATGTGACCGGAACCACCAAGGGCAAGGGATTTGCCGGTGTGGTCAAGCGACACAACTTCCGTACGCAGGACGCAACCCACGGCAACTCATTGGCGCACCGCGCGCCTGGCTCGATTGGGCAGTGTCAGACGCCGGGCCGCGTTTTCAAGGGCAAGAAAATGGCCGGTCACATGGGTGACGAGCGCCAGACCACCCTGAATCTGCAGGTCGTGCGGGTCGACGCCGAACGCAACCTGATCCTGATCCGCGGTGCTGTCCCGGGCGCGACCGGTGGGCACGTCATGATTCGTCCGTCGATCAAGGCCTGAAGGAGAGAGTGATGGAACTCGCAGTAAACGGCGGCAGCACGATCGAGGTATCCGACAAGGTGTTCGATCGCGATTTTTCGGAATCGCTGGTCCACCAGGTTGTCACCGCCTATCTTGCCGGTGGTCGTGCCGGCACCAAGGCACAGAAGAACCGCGCGGCAGTTTCCGGCGGCGGGCGCAAGCCGTGGCGCCAAAAGGGTACGGGCAACGCCCGCGCCGGCACCATCCGCAGTCCCCTGTGGCGCTCGGGCGGCGTTACCTTTGCGGCGCAGCCGCGCGACTTCAGTCAGAAGGTCAATCGCAAGCAGTATCGCGCGGCGCTCAAGGCGATTCTCTCGGAACTGGTGCGGCAGGAACGACTGATTGTGGTCGAACAGTTCGAAGTCAGCGAGCCCAGGACAAAGGCGCTGCTGGCAAAGCTGGCCGATCTCGGAATGGAACGAGGCCTGATGGTGGACGCCGAGCTGGACACCAACCTGTACCTGAGCAGCCGGAACCTGCGCGGCGTGCAGGTCCTGACGGTCGATACGCTCGATCCGGTCAGCCTGGTCGGTGCCGAGAAGGTCATGATGACCAAGGCGGCTATCAACAAGATCGAGGAGTGGCTGGCATGAAGACCGAACGCATGTACCAGATCGTCCGCAGGCCGCACGTCTCGGAGAAGACTGCGCTTCTGCAGGCCGATAGCAACCAATACGTTTTCGAGGTGCGCACTGATGCCAGCAAGGGCGAAATCAGGCGTGCGGTTGAAGGCCTGTTCGAGGTCGACGTGGAGCAAGTGCAAGTCCTCAACGTGAAGGGCAAGCAGAAGAGCTTCCGTCTCGTCCCTGGGCGCCAAAAGGGCTGGAAGAAGGCCTACGTGCGCGTCAAGAGCGGGCAGACCATCGAAGAAGTGCAGGCAGACTGAACAATAGCGAGCCGGGAAAAGAATCATGGCAATCGTAAAGTCAAAACCGACATCTCCGGGCCGCAGAGGCCAGGTGCAGATCCGGCACGCCCATCTCTGGAAGGGTGAGCCGCATGCTCCGTTGCTCGAGGCCCAGGGCAAGACCGGTGGTCGTAACAACGCCGGCCGTATCACCACGCGGCATCGGGGTGGCGGTCACAAGCACCACTACCGTCGAATCGATTTCCGACGTGACAAGGACGGCATTCGGGGCATCGTCGAGCGGATTGAATATGATCCGAATCGAAGCGCCCACATCGCGTTGGTCAAGTACCTCGACGGCGAACGCCGCTACATACTCGCGCCGCGCCACGTTCGCGACGGCGACGAGATCCTGAGCGGTTCGGATGCCCCGATCAAGCCCGGCAACGCGATGCAGCTTCGTTCCATCCCCGTTGGAACACAGGTGCACGCGGTCGAGCTCAAGCCCGGCAAGGGTGCACAGATGGCGCGCAGCGCCGGTGCGACGGTGCAGCTGGTGGCGCGGGAAGGGCAGTACGCAACCGTCCTGCTGCGATCTGGCGAGATGCGCAAGGTGCACGTCAACTGCCGCGCGACGATCGGCCAGGTTTCGAATGTCGAGCGCAATCTCGAGAAGCTGGGCAAGGCCGGTGCAAAGCGCTGGCGCGGCGTCCGGCCAACCGTTCGTGGTGTCGCCATGAATCCGGTCGATCACCCGCACGGTGGCGGTGAAGGCCGCACGTCCGGCGGTCGGCATCCCGTCACCCCCTGGGGTGTTTCGACCAAGGGCAAGCGCACCCGAAAGAACAAGCGCACTGACAAGTACATCACGCGTTCGCGCAAGCGCAAGTAACAGGATATTTCCATGCCACGTTCTATCAAGAAAGGCCCGTTTATCGACCATCACCTTCAGGCGAAGGTGGAAGCGGCCGTCGAAGCGAATAACCGGCGCCCGATCAAGACCTGGTCGCGCCGCTCGATGATCATGCCGGAGATGGTTGGTCTGACCATCGCGGTTCACAACGGCCGGCAGCATATGCCGATCCTGATCAACGAGAACATGGTCGGACACAAGCTCGGCGAGTTCGCGCCGACGAGAACTTTCAAGGGTCACAGCGGTGACCGCAGGTCCAAGTAATCAAGGGTTCGAGACGGTGATGGAAGCTACAGCAAAGCTCAAAAGCGCGCGAATTTCGCCGCAGAAGGCCCGCCTGGTCGCAGACCAGATTCGCGGCTTGCCCGTTGAGCGGGCGGACGAGGTTCTGACGTTCAGCACCAAGAAGGCGGCGCACATCGTTCGCAAGGTGTTGATGTCTGCGATCGCGAACGCCGAGCACAACAGCGGTGCCGATATCGACGAGCTGAAGGTACGCACGATCTTCGTTGACGAGGGTC
>CAZSGS010000187.1:3121-4719 GCA_964606365.1 uncultured Wenzhouxiangella sp.
ATGCCGCGCGCAAAGGGTCGTTTTACGCGCATTCTCAAGCGCACAAGTCACATCACCATTGTCGTGGCAGAGGACTAATCATGGGTCACAAGGTACATCCAACCGGAATTCGTCTCGGGATCGCAAAGGACTGGGGCGCAAAGTGGTACGCCGAATCGGGTGATTTTGCCGATCAGCTGAACACCGACCTCAAGGCCCGCGAGTACCTGCAGAAAACGCTCGCGCACGCTGCAGTCAGCCGCATCGAGATCGAGCGGCCGGCAAAGACCGCCGAGATCACGGTTCACACGGCTCGTCCCGGTATCGTGATCGGCAAAAAGGGTGAAGATATCGAGAAGCTGCGCCGTCAGCTCAGCAAGATCATGGGTGTGCCGACCCATATTCGGGTCAACGAAATTCGCAAGCCTGAGCTCGATGCCAAGCTGGTCGCGGAAAGCATTGCGCAGCAGCTGGAGCGTCGGGTGATGTTTCGTCGCGCCATGAAGCGCTCGGTCGGAAACGCCATGCGTCTCGGTGCGCAGGGCATCAAGGTCCAGGTTGGTGGTCGACTCAACGGCGCAGATATCGCTCGAAGCGAGTGGTATCGCGAAGGCCGGGTGCCGCTGCACACGCTGCGCGCCGATATCGACTACGGGACTGCCGAAGCCCGCACGACTTACGGGATCATCGGCATCAAGGTCTGGGTGTACAAGGGTGAAGTGTTCGACCTGTACGCCGAGAAGAGTTCGGAAAATGCACCGGCCAAAGGCGGTGCGCGCAAGGAGAGCTAAGAAATGCTGCAGCCGAAACGCACCAAGTTCAGAAAGCAGCAGAAGGGTCGTAATCGCGGGCTCGCGCACGTTGGCAATCGCGTCAGCTTCGGTGAGTACGGATTGCAGGCGACCACGCGAGGATTCATCACTGCGCGCCAGATCGAGTCGGCTCGTCGAGCGATCACGCGGCACGTAAAGCGCGGCGGGAAGCTCTGGATTCGAGTATTTCCGGACAAGCCGGTCTCGAAGAAGCCGGTTGAGGTTCGTATGGGTAAGGGCAAGGGCAACGTCGAGTACTGGGTTGCACCGGTTCAGCCCGGACGGGTTCTCTACGAGATCCAGGGCGTCAGTGAGGATATTGCACGTGAGGCCTTTCGCCGCGCGTCCGCCAAGCTGAGCGTCAGAACCACGTTTGTAGCGAGGACGCTGTAATGAATTCGAGTGAACTGCGTGACAAGAATTCCAGTGAGCTCAATACCATGCTCCTGGATCTGCGTAAGGAACAGTTCTCCCTGCGCATGCAGCACGGCACGGGCCAGCTGGGTACTCCCCACGAAATGCGCCGTGTCCGCAAGGATATTGCACGAGTGAAAACCGTGCTCAACCAGAAGCAGGATGAGAAGAAGGCATGAGTACCGAAGACCGCAAGCAACGCAGCGTCGTTGGGCGCGTCGTGAGCAACAGGATGGACAAGACCGTCACGGTTCGCCTCGAGCGGCTGGTCAAGCATCCGCTCTACGGCAAGTATGTTCGCCGTTCGAGCAAGGTCCATGCTCACGATGCCGACAATACCTGCAACGAAGGCGATACCGTGCGTATCGAGCAGACCCGGCCGATCTCCAAGTC
>CAZSGS010000187.1:4729-5540 GCA_964606365.1 uncultured Wenzhouxiangella sp.
TCATCATGGACCGTGGCTACATTGACGGCGAGTTCATTAGGGCCCAGTAAGCGAGCGGAGCGAGAGACATGATTCAGATGCAGTCCAGGCTGTCGGCAGCCGACAATAGCGGAGCCCGCGAGCTCATGTGCATCAAGGTGCTCGGCGGTGCGAAGCGACGTTATGCCAATATTGGCGACGTCATCAAGGTGACCGTGAAGGATGCAATTCCGCGCGGCAAGGTCAAGAAGGGCGAGGTCTACAACGCGGTCGTCGTTCGCACCGCCAAGGGCGTGCGTCGCCGTGATGGTTCCTTGATTCGTTTTGACGGAAATGCTGCCGTGTTGCTCAACAACAAGCTCGAGCCGATCGGAACCCGTATCTTCGGGCCGGTCACGCGCGAACTGCGAACCGGGCAGTTCATGAAGATCGTGTCGCTCGCACCGGAAGTGTTGTAAGGAGTTCAAGATGGAACGTATTCGCAAGGGCGACGAAGTGATCGTGATTGCCGGCCGTAGCAAGGGCCAGCGCGGTCACGTTCTCAAGGTTCTCAAGGATCAGAAGTTTCTGGTCGAGAATGTAAACATGGTGAAGCGCCACCAGAAGCCCGACCCGCAGAACCAGAAGCCGGGTGGCATCATCGAGCGCGAGTCGCCAATTCACGGCTCCAACGTGATGCTGTTCAATCCGGCCACCGGCAAGGGCGATCGGGTTGGCTTCAAGAGCCTCGAAGATGGTCGGAAGGTTCGATTCTATCGATCGACCGGTGAAGTCGTCGACATCTGAGGCATACCGGTCAGGCGGCCGAGAGCTGAAAACCGAAAACTTTCTG
>CAZSGS010000188.1:0-5531 GCA_964606365.1 uncultured Wenzhouxiangella sp.
GGCGTCGCCGCCGGCCCGGCAGTGGTCCCCTGAGGCGAAGTTGCCGTCCGCGAGGAATTGGGCGCAATTGCCGATCACGATCGAATTGCTGATCGAGGCGCTCCCGGCAACCTTGATCTGGTTTCCGGCGTTGCCCTCGAACAGTGATGCATTGACGGTTACCCGGGATGTCTCGTCCAGGTAGGCCAGGTCGAGACCATCGGACGTGTTGTGGTGGATGCGAGCGCTCTCGAACACCCATTCACCGCCTGTTCTGGCCGTGCCCAGACCGTCGCCGTAGCCACCCGCGCCCTGAGCCCAGCATCCGCTGATGTCCGATTCCGGCCAGCCTTCCGCGCAACCGTTGTATGCGATTTCGACATCCTGGAAGAGCAACCTTCCGTGATTGCTGCTGTCGTCCCCGATGTCTCCGTCCCATCCGGCCCAACCGTTGGCGAGGAGCCTGACCCGCTCCAGTCGCCAGTTTCCGATTCGGCCCGCCCGGATCGCCCGGCCGGCAAGGCCGTGAATGTAGATATCGGCAAGCCGAACATCGCGGGCATCTGCAGCGAACACGCCCGTCGACGCCCAGTCACCAAAGGGTGGACGATCGCGCTCGCAACGCAGCACCTCGCCGGCACAGCCCCCGCCGTGGCAGTGAAATTCGATGCAACTCGAGCGATCCGTGATCTCCAGGCAGGCAATCTCGGCATGGCTCGAGTGCTCCAGGTTGAGGATGATGTCGGCTCGCTCGGTGCCCCAGAACGTCGGCGGAGCGGGGCAGCCGACATCATGCCCTGCACCCAGTATGCGTGTCGGATTCGCCGCATCGGGACCAGCCGGCAGGGCGGGCATGTGGCAGTCCCAGCTGTAGGTCGGGTGACAGCTGTCGCTGCCCGGCGCCCCGAGCCCCATGCGGTACTGGCCGGGCCCGATGAACAGCGTGTCACCGCCGGAGATCCGGGCTTCGCCGCCCGGCGGGAGTGCGATGAAAGGATGAATCCAGGCGCATGCCCGCCCGCCCCCGGGCCCCGAATGCGCCAGGTCGGAAAGCCCGTCGCACTGCCGACTGTCTCCGCCGTCCGGCCGCACGTAGTAGCTGGTGGACCACGCCGGGTGGGTCGCCGTGCCGAACAGAGCGCAGACCAGGATGAGCCAGGCGATGCAGCGGCCGCCGGTCGCGGGGACGACTATTGGTCGAGTATCCATGCTAGCTTCCAATGTCCCTTGAAGCCGCAGTCTTCCACAGTGGCTGAAGCGACATGGTGCGCCAGGCCACATATGCACGCATGTGCCCGGAACGGACCCGGCCGGGTACTCGAGTAGCGTCGGCCCCGCGTGAGTTGCCCAGGGGCTTCCTAATTGAAGTCGTCGATGAATACTCGATCGTTCGGGTCAACGGTCGATTGATACTCGATCGCGCCGATATCCGGGCCGTCAGGCCCGCCGCGCGCATTTCCGAAGAAGTCATTGGCGGGAGCCAGGCCCGCATTTGCGCCTGCAATAAGGGCGCTGTCTTCCCGCGGTTGGCCATCGAAGCTCGCGATGGATGCATCGACGATGCCGGGCGTGCCGCTGCAGAGGCTATTGCCGGGACAGGCATCATTTCGAGGCTGATGAATGAAGTTGTTGTCCCACACGACCTGTTCCGAGGCACCGGAGTAGTAAAGGCAGCTTTGCTTTGACGGGTCGTGCCAATAGGGGGTGGCGATGACCAGGTTGTTGATGAACCGAATGCGTGAGTCGCTCGTGCCACCGCCTCCGCTGATCACGCAGTTTCCCTGCCCGATGATCGTGTTGTTGATCAAGTCGGTCTGCGCGCCGTTGCTCAATCCCACCGACACGGTATCGCCCAGGGCGCGGCAGTGATCGCTGCCGCGCATATTGTCCTCGCCTTCGAAAAAGCCGCAGTTGCCCACGATGACGGAGTTCTCGATCAACGCGCTGCGCGATACCTTGACCTGGTTGCTTGCATTGCTGTCGACGAGGGTGCGCCTGATGGTTACCTGACCGTCCTCCCTGAGATAGAGCAGGTCGATACCATCGGAGGTGTTGTGGAGAATTCTGCTGCGATCGAATACCCAGTGCCCCGCGGTCTCGGCCGTGCCGAGCCCGTCTCCGTAACCGCCGCCACCCTGCGCCCAGCAGCCAAACTTCTCCTCGCCCGGCCAGCGCTCGGCGCAGCCATTCCATGAAATCTCGCTCTCGATGAAGTGAATCGTGCCGCTATTGGAACTGGCGTCACCGATATCTCCATCCCAGCCAGCCCATCCATTGGCTGCAATTCGCACGCGTTGCATCGTCCAGTCAGAGAGCCCGCCCGCGTGGATCCCGCGATTGGCCATGCCGTGTATATTGAGGTCCCGCAACAGCACGTTGCCGGAATCGCTACCGACGATTCCTGTCCCGGCCCAGTTTCCAAAAGGGGGCGAGCCACGATTGCAGGCATCGATTTCTCCGTCGCACTGACCGTTGTGGCAGTGAAACTCGATGCAACTTTCGTGGTCGGTCAACTCCATACAAGCCAGTTCGACGTTTGAACTTCCATCCAGGTCGATGAGGAACCTGGCGCGTTCGGCACCCCAGAGTTCCGGCGGATTGCTGCAGCCGCTGTCATGACCGGCACCGAGAATCCGGGTTTTCTGGGATTCGGAGGGGCCAGAGGGAACGGGCGGCATGACGCAGTCCCACGACCAGCCCTGGCCGCAATTTTCGGCGCCCGGCGCGCCCAATCCCATCCGGTAGCTGCCGCTGCCGACGATCAGGGTGTCGCCGCCGCTGATTCGCGGGCTACCACCCGGAGGCAGGGCAATGAAGGGATGTTCCCAGGCGCAGTCCCTGTTGCTTCCGCTGCCGGGGTAGGGCGCGTCACTCAGGCCCGTGCATTCGCTCGCGTTTCCGCCGTTGCCGTGGACATGGTAAGTCGCTGCCCATGTCGTCGATACGGGCAACGAAAGCGCTAGCAGGAAAAGCAGACATTCAAGCCCCCGTAATTGCGCTTGATATGGCTTCATGTGGCGTTCGTCCTCAGCTGGGAATTGGTTTGCAAGCGTTCGCGGTTCACCTCGCGAATCAACCCGGAAGTGTCGTGTCGTTGCAAGCAACGCAAGTATTCCAGCAGACTTGTTGACAAATCATGCGTCGCGCGTTTTTTTTTCGTTTACGGGCATGGCTTTTCGTCTCGTTCGAGGTGCACTTATGTGACGCACTACCCAGTGACTGGCAGCGTACAATTCGATCTCTCCTGTTCAGGGATCTGATCTCGGCGAGAATCACGTGTGTTGGGAACCGCAATCGGAAACAAGAGAACCCGCGCCGGGGCGGCGCGGGTTCAGGGGGGGGCGGGTCTAGAAGCTGACTTCGACCGAGGCCGAACAAGTCTCCTGGCCATGCTCGCAGACCTTGTACGTGACTTGGTCTGGATCTTCGTCGTCCAGGCGGTCAGCGTAGAGCTCGAAGCTGAACGTGCTGGCGATGATGACGCCGTCGCGGTAGATATCGGTTGCTTTGGTCGTGCTGCGACTCCATCTCAAGCGCACGAAGCGCACGCCGTTTCGTCTCTCGACGGCCTTGGCATTCAACTTGATGTCCGGTGAATCGATCGGCGGGTTCGAGACCGTCACGGTCTCGCCCGTCGAGCTCGACAAACCGCTGTCATTGTCGGTTACCTGAAGCTCGACCACGTACTCTCCAGCTTCCGCATACGTATGCTGTGCATTGGCTGAACCCGCCGAACTGCCGTCACCGAACGACCACTGGTAGGTGTAATCGCCTTCTTCACTGACAGCGGCATTGAACAGGCAGGCCAAGTCATTGCACTGGAAGGTGAATTCGGCAACCGGTGGTTCGGGACCGGGCTCCCCCGATTCGGCGCCATACTCGATCGCGCCGATATCGGGTCCGCCGCTGGTGCCTCGAGGCATGCCGTAGAAATCGTTCTCCGGAGCCAGCGAGGGGTCGGCAGACGCGATCACCGGGCTGCCACTCGTGGGCTCGGCATCGAAATCCTGCAGGGAGTCGTTCTCCAGGCCCGGATCGCTGTCACAGATGCTTTCACCAGGGCAGGCATCGTGGCGCACCTCGTCGATCAAGTTGTTCTGCCAGTCGACCTGTTCGTTCGATCCCGAGTAGTAGAGACAGCTTTGCTGCCCCGGATCGTGCCAATAGGGATTGCCGATGATGATGTTGTTGGCGACCCGGAGCACGGACTGGCTGTCACCGCCGCCGCCGCTGATCACGCAGTTGCCTTGACCGATGATCGTGTTGTTGATCAGGTCGGTTTCGGAACCGTCGCTGAATCCAACATAGACCGCGTCGCCCAGGGCGCGACAAACATCGCCGCCGTGCATGTTCTCGTGATCGGCGAAGTAGGAACAGTTACCGACCACGATGGAGTTCTCGATGATCGCACTGCGGGAAATCTTCACCTGGTTGCCGGCGTTGCTGTCGATCATCGACCGGCGAACCGTCGCCTGGCCACCGTCGCGCAGGTAGAGCAAGTCGATACCATCGGAGGTGTTGTGGTGCACGTTCGCGCCTTCGAAGATCCAGTGTCCTCCCGATTCCCCCACGCCTAGACCGTCGCCGTAGCCGCCACCACCCTGGCCCCAGCAGCCGAACTTCTCGCCGCTTTGCCAGTCTTCCACGCATCCATTCCACGCGATCTCGGAATCGACGAACAGCAGGGTTCCTTCGTTGCTGCTGTCAGAACCGATATCACCGTCCCAACCGGCCCAGCCGTTGGCATTGATGCTGACCCTTTCCATGGTCCAGTCCGACAGTCGGCCGGCGTGGACACCCTGGTTTGCCAGGCCATGGATATTCACATCCCTGAGTACGACGTTGCTGGAGTCGCTGGCCGATATGCCGGTGGCGGCCCAGTCTCCCCAAGGCGCGCTCGAGCGATCACAGCGCGCAACTTCACCGTCGCATTGACCGTTGTGGCAGTGAAAGTCGATGCAACTGGCCCGGTCGGTCACTTCCAGGCAAGCAAGTTCGACGTTGGAGCTGCCCTCCAGGTTGAGTACCGTTCCGGCACGTTCCGTACCCCAGAGTTCGGGCGCGTCGGCACAGCTCTGGTCGTGCCCACTTCCGAGGATGCGCGTGGGCTGGTCGGACGAAGGACCGCTCGGGATCGGCGGCATGTAGCAATCCCAGGACCAGCTCAGGGCGCAGCTGTCGGTAGCAGGAGCACCGTGTCCCATGCGATAGCTGCCTCCACCGATCAGGAGGGTATCGCCACCGGAAATGCGCGGCGACCCACCCGGCGGGAGCGCCACGAAGGGATGGCTCCAGGCACACTCCTGGTCGCTGCCGCTACCGGGGTAGGGCTGGTCGGTCAGACCCGTGCATTGATCCGCTGTTCCTCCATCCGGTTGGACGAAGTAAGTTGCGGAGAAAACGGCCGGGCTTGCCAGTGCGAGCAGCAAGGCAATAACCGGCCAGCGACCCCCTAATGGTCTCCTAAGGGTAGTGTTCATGGTCTCCTCTTGCTTGATGGACAGGTCAAAACCAAAGTCCCTTCGGACTTCAGCCCATCGCGGAATGCAATG
>CAZSGS010000189.1:0-5522 GCA_964606365.1 uncultured Wenzhouxiangella sp.
ATCGAATCCCTCGGCCGCGAGCCGACGTAGGTCGGAGCCGCGTCCCCGACGGACGACATTTCAGGCTTGAACACGCATAGCTACGCGTGTACAGATATCGAACGTCGTCCGTCGGGGATGCGACCCCGACCTACGGTTCCGGGGTTTGAACCTCCTCAATCGAACACCCCATGAATGAACCACCCCTCCCGCGGCCGGTGTTCATGGAACACCCATAGCCGGCGGCCATGACGGTCGCGGGCGACGAAATAATCGCGCCGGCAGTCTTGTTCATCCCACCAGCCGGCTTCGATGCGCTCCGGCCCTTCCTCCAGGCGCAGATTCTCGCGCCGGCAAAGCCGGGGCTCGGGCAACAGCCAGGTCGGGCGCGGCCGTTCGTCGGTGCAGCTTGCCGGCGTACCCGGCTCGACCCAGCGCCAGGCCTTTTCCGGGCGATGGTCGGACTGCGGGGCCAGGCCGGACAGGCCGTCATCTCCGAGCCTCGCCTTGAGCCGGTCCAGCAGCGCCGGCCAGGCATCGCCGCGGTTGTTGCCGTTCCACAAGTCCGCCTGGGGCGGGCGATGCTCATCGGTGCTTTCGGCACGCAGCTCGACGGCTTCCACCGGACCGGGCAGCTCGAGCTTGTCGAGCTTGAGCGCAAGCAACTCCAGCAAGCGCTCGGCATCCATGCCGGGACGCGACAGGCCGACCCGAACGGGTACGCTGCCGCCGCCGTGCTCTCGCTGAAGCGCGATGTGCAGGCGCGTGAGCGCCCGGTCGCGGACTTCGAGCCAGTGCGCCGTGCGGGCGACGGCGCGGCGCAGCACGAACAGCAGGGCCGAACTGTCGCTGCTGGCCGCGGGCAGCTCCAGACGCAGACGGAAGGATTCCGGCGGCTGCCAGGCGATCAGCGGCGTGGACACCCGCCCTTCCAGGCAAGCCAGGTGACGATTCAGCTCCGGCCCGAAGCGCCTTGCCCGCTCGGGTGCCGGCAGGCGCAGCAGATCGAACACTGCGTTGAGTCCACACCCCGCCAGCGCTTGCGCCTGCTTGTCGTCCAGGGCCAACGCGGTCAACGGGAGTGCATGCAGTTTCTCGCGCATCGCGCCGCGGCTTGCAGCATGCAGGCCGTGACGGGCAAAAAGCCGGGCCGTGGCCGCCACCGGCGCCGAACCGGTCCGTACCGGCAGCCCCTCGCGCTCGAGCTGTGCACAGAGCGTCTCGACCAGCGGTCTCAAACCGCCATAGAGACGCCGGCTGCCGGCGATCTCCAGCAGTACACCGTCGGGCGGCGCCTGCGCCACATGGCTGCTGACACGCCAAGCGCCCAGCGCCAGCTGTTCGAGCAGCGAGCGCTCGGCCGCCGAATGACGTGGCCGGCTGTGCAGGGCCGGCGCGACGGCCAGCGCCGTGCTCAGTGGCTGGCCCGGCACCACCCCGACCCGGCGCGCCGGCGCACTGGCCTGCAGGATCACGTGTCGCCCGCGCTGATAGCCGTGCACGGCGTGCAGCTCGGGCACGGCCGGATCGCACTGCCAGGCCGCCAGCAGGGGCAGCTGCGGGCAGTGCAGGCCCAACCAGAGTTCAGGATGAGGCTCGGGCATGACGACGGTAGCGCTCCAGCTCGAGAACGGATTCGGAGACCGGGCCCAGGCGCCTCGACTCGACCAGCCCGGCCGGGCTGCGCAGGATCTCGACGCCGGAACCGGGGCTCAGGCCCAGGCGCAGGGCAGAAACGGACGGCGGCGGCGACTGTTCCGGGCGATAGACGACAAAAGTCGGCCCCGGGCTGTGCTCGGCGGCCAGCTGCAGGCGGCGCACGGCGCGCTCCCCTACCCGCCCGGCCGGTGGCCAGACCGCGACGCCGCCGCACAGGCCGCTTTTGAGGCACTGCTCGGCCGCCCACAGGACCTCGGTGACCTCACGCACCACGAGCAGGTGTTCGAGCACCACGCCCGCCCCGGCCATCGCCTGCGGCCCCGGCACCATGACCGGACCGGCCAGCACCACCGGCTGCCCCTGTTGCGTGCAGCGCGCCAGCAGCGGCAGCAGCAGGCCCAGTTCACCGCAGCCGCTCACGCGCGGCAAAAGCTCGGTCAGCCGCCCCAGCGGCCAGCCGCCGCCCGGCAGGCCGCGGTCGAGCCAGTCCAGGCCGGTAGGCACGGCCGGCAAAGACCTGCGGGCACGACCGCGCCACAAATCGGGGCGGTGATCCAGCAGTTGTTCGAGTCGTGCTTCGGCCGACATTGCGGGCTCCGTTCGGGTGGACCAGAATACTGTATAAGTTTACAGTTTCTCAAAACCCGCGAATTCACCGATTCACCGGAGCCCGTCTTGGCCGACCCAATCACGCCGGCACCCGAATACGCCGAACTGCACGCCCTGAGCGCCTTCAGCTTCCGGCGCTCGGCCGCGCGACCGGAAGCCTTGGTCAAGCGCGCCACCGAACGCGGCTATTCGGCCCTCGCGATCACCGACGAGTGCTCGATGGCCGGCGTGGTCCGGGCCCACGAGGCGGCCCGCGAATGCGCCATCCACCTGATCGTCGGCAGCGAGTTCCGGTTCGGTGACGGGCTGCACCTGGTCATGCTGGCGCCCGACCGAACCGCCTATGCGCAGATCTGCCGCCTGATCACCCGCGCGAGACGCCGCGCCGGCAAGGGCGAGTACCGGGTGCTGCCCGAGGACCTGGACGAGGGACTGGACGATGTGCTGACGATCTGGAAACCGACACAACCAGCGAACCAGCCAACCAGCCAACCAGCATCGGTTTCGATGGCCTTCAGGGCGCGCTCGACCGAGGCCTTGGAGAAGGCGTCCTGCTCGTCGCGCGTGAAGCCGTATTTCGCCACGCACTGCTCGCCGAACTGGCCCATCATCTGGCCGTCGTAGGGGTTCTGCAGGCCGTCGAAGAACATGTGGTCGAGGAACTTGGCGTGGCCCATGCGCAGGCCGCGTTCGGCCATGTAGGGCGCGTTGGTCATCGACTCCATGCCGCCGGCGACCACGATGTCGGCCGAGCCCGCCAGCAGGGCGTCCGAGCCCTGCATGACCGCCTTCATGCCGGAGCCGCAGACCTTGTTGATGGTGGTGCAGCCGGTCGAGACCGGAAGTCCCGCGCCCAGAGAGGCCTGGCGAGCGGGCGCCTGACCGACGCCGGCGGGCAGAACACAGCCCATGATGACTTCGGAGACGTCCGCGCCATCGACACCGGCATCGGCCAGTGCGGCGGAGATGGCCGTCGCGCCGAGGTCGGGCGACTTGGCTTGCGCGAACTGGCCCTGGAAGGAGCCGATGGCGGTACGTCGGGCAGAAACGATGACAATGGAATCGGTCATTGGGCAAAGAATCCGTAGGTCTGTGAACGCAACCCCGTATTATCGCAGGTTGTGTCGCCGGGGTGCTACGGCAAGCCCTTCCGGGCGATACAAGCGTGGTCCGAGCGGGGTTTCACAGCCAGAACCCCGAGATGGCCGTGCTGGTCACTACCATCAGCAGCAGGTTGAGGGGAGCGCCGACCTTTGCGAAATCGGTGAAGCGATACAGGCCGGTACCGTAGATCATGGTGTTGGTCTGGTAGCCCACCGGCGACAGGAAGCTGGTCGAGGCCGCGAACATCACGATGAGCACGACGGGGAAGATCGGCATTGCCAGTTGCCCCGCGATGCTGATGGCAACCGGCACGAGGATGACCACCGAGGCATTGTTGCTGATCATCTCGGTCAGCAGCGTGGTGATCAGGTACAGCGCCATGAGTATGAGCAGCGGCGGCCAGTCGCCGGCGCCTGCGACCAGCAGGTTGGCCAGCCAGTCGGCGGCGCCCGACTTGGTCATGGCGATGCCCAGTGGGATGACGCCGGCCAGCAGGAAGATCACGTTCCAGGAAACGCCGGAATAGAGGTCTTCGCGGGCAAGGCAGCCGGTGAAGAACATGGCGACCACGCCGACCAGCGACGCGATGACGATCGGAACGGGCGTCAGGGCGGCAGTCAGCACAACGCCGGCGACGATCAGCCCGGCCGACCACATGCGGCGCTGATCGAACTCGTCCTCGAAGGTGTCGAGCACGACAATGTCCGGGTGGCTGCGCAGGCGCTCGAGCGCGGTACTGGAAAGCTGAACGAGGACGATCTCCCCGACGGTCAGCAACTCGTCGGCCAGACGAGCGGATTTGGCCCGTTCGATTTCCAGTCCCACCAGGCGCGCCTGGTAGCGTCGCCAGAAGTGTGCTTTACCGGCCCTGACGCGCTCGAATACACGGTCGTTGCGCAGCAACAGGCGGGCCAGCTGTCCGTCGCTTCTCACCGGCCTCGATTCGCCGAACTGCGAGAGCACTTCCACCGCGTCGGACGTGATCAGATCGGCCACCTGGCGTCGGTTGCCGCGCAGGTGCAGGATATCGCCGACCTGCAGTCGGGTGGTGGCGGCGCGCTTGAGGTGCGAGTGACCGTCGCGCACCAGGCGCAAGGGTTCGGTGCCGGTGCGCTGATCGAACTTCGCTTCGCTGACGCTCTTGCCCACGAGCTCGCTACCGGAGCGAACCTGGACTTCGAAGATGAAGTTCTCTTCTTCCGTGTCGTGCACCTGCACGCGATCGCGAGTCGGCATGAGCCAGCGGCCGATCAGCAGAAAATAGGCGAGACCGGTGGCAAGCACGATCAGGCCGACGTGGGTGAACTCGAACATGCCGACTTCGCGGCCGAAGCCCTCCGTGTCGGCCAGCAGCGAGGAGGCCAGCAGATTGGTGGAGGTGCCGACCAGCGTCAGCGTGCCGCCCATCATGGCCAGGAAGCTCAGCGGCAAGAGCAGCCGGCAAGCCTTCGAGCCGGTTCGACGCGCGATGTCCAGGATGAGGGGGATGGCCACCGCGACCGCGGCGGTGTTGTTGATCAGGCCGGACACCGGCCCGACCAGCGCGGCGATGATGGTGATCTGGCGCCATTCCGGCCCGTTCATCAGGGGCGCCAGCAGCATGCCCAGCCGGTGGACCAGGCCGGATCGCTGCACGGCCGAGGACAGGATGAACATGGCCAGCACCGTCACGGTCGCGGGCGAAGACAGGCCGGACAGGCCTTCGCGAACCGTCGGGAATGCGGCCTCGAGATCGATGCCGCGCTCGACCAGCCACTGCGAATGAAAGATCAATGGAATCGTGGTGACGGTCACCAGGATCAGAAAGGCGGTGACGTCGAGCGGAAAGCGCTCGCTGGCAAACAGGTAGAGCGCGATGCCGATGATGACGAAGACCAGGGCGATTTCGACGGTCATGGAGCAGGCTGCCAGCGTGGCGGAACGAACAGGTTAACCGACGAGGGGCTGAGGGGTCAGGGTTCAGGGCGGTCGACGCCCGCGTAGGTCGGGGCCGCGTCCCCGACGGACGACCTTTCGGGTTGGGACACACATGAGCTATGTGTGTACAGACCCTCTACCTCGTCCGTCGGGGATGCGACCCCGACCTACGGCGCCGTCGATCAGGTACGTCCGGCGGCGAGCTCCCTCCCGATCAGCATGCGGCGGATTTCGTTGGTGCCGGCGCCGATGTC
>CAZSGS010000190.1:0-5423 GCA_964606365.1 uncultured Wenzhouxiangella sp.
CACCGCGGTTAGCCGGTTGGCTGGTTCGGCGCAGATTGGGTTGCGGGGCGGCTTTGCCGCGATTGCAGTGACGCCGCTGCATTGTCCGGCGGCCCGTCGGCTTGTCTCCGGAATCTCGCGGTGAAACCGCCCTCCAGATCTTTCGGCTGCCGAACGAGCCAACCAGAAAACAAGCTAACCAGCCAACATTAGTGGCCTGCCAGCGCCCCCATAAACCGCCGGTAGTAGCGAAGCTCGTCGACCGAATCCCTGATATCCTCCAACGCCTGGTGGCTGGATTCCTTGCTGAACCCTTCGGCCACCCCGGGCGCCCAGCGCCGCGCCAGTTCCTTGAGGGTCGAGACATCGAGATTGCGGTAGTGAAACCAGGCCTCCAGATCAGGCATCAGGCGCGCCAGGAAGCGGCGGTCCTGGCAGATGGAATTGCCGCACATCGGCGATGCGCCGGCCGGCACGTGCTGCTGCAGGAAAGCGATGGTCCGCCGCTCGGCTTCGGCCAGTTCGATTTCGGATTTCAGGCAACGCCGCACCAGCCCCGATTCGGTGTGGGTTTGCGTGTTCCATTCGTCCATGCCCTCGAGCACGTCGCGCGGGGTGGCGATGGCCAGCTCCGGCCCGACCGCCAGCTCGGTCAGATCGGCATCGGTCACCAGGGTGGCGATTTCGATGATCGTGTCGCTGGACGGATCGAGCCCGGTCATCTCGAGATCGATCCATATCAGGTTGTTCTGGTCCATGGTCGGTCGCGCTGTCTGAAATCGGGCTCAGCACTATACCAGCAAGGGCTCGAGACATGACCGCCGGCCCGTTCCGCATGATCCAGGCGCATGCCAATCATGGCGTGGCCGAGGTCGAAGGCGAACTCAGGCGCATTCACTTCCCCAGAAGCATCGAACGCCCGCTGCCGGGCGATCGGGTCTTCATCGATCCCGCCGGAACGCTCACCAGGACGAGTGAACGGCAGAGCCTGTTCGGGCGCGGCGACGCCCGCGGACGCTTCCGCCCCATAGCCGCCAACCTCGATCGCGCCGTGATCGTGATCGCGCCCGAACCCGCGCCCAGCCGCGACCTGCTGCACCGCTACCTCGCAGCCTGCCTGATCTGCGGCGTCGAACCCTTGGTAGTCGTCAACAAGTCCGACCGCCCCCGGCCCGACCAGGCGCCCTTCGACGAGCTACCGGGCCTGGCCGGCCTGGGATTTCCGGCCGTCGAGACGCGCTGCCTGCCCGAACCCGATGTAGCGGACCTGACGCCGAGCATCACCAGCGGCGTATCACTGTTCGCCGGCCAGTCCGGGGTGGGCAAGTCCTCCCTGCTCAACGCCCTCATCCCCGACCTGGACGCGCAGACCGGGGCGCTCTCGCGAGTGACGGCCAAGGGCACGCATACGACCACGACGGCGACCGCCCACCGCTACGGTGATTCGGCCTGGCTGGTCGACACCCCGGGCGTGTGGGAATACGGCCTGTGGAAAATGCACGCCGAGACCCTTCAGCGCGGCTTCCCCGAGTTCTCCGAGCCCGCCGCCCGCTGCAAGTTTCGCGACTGCCGGCACCGCTCGGAACCGGGCTGCGCCGTGATCGCCGCGGTTGAATCCGGCACCGTCCCCGCCTTCCGCCACGAAGCTTGGCTGCGCCTGCTGGCCGAGCAGGGGCGCTTCCGCTAATTCTGTGGGGGCTCACGGCTCGTCTGGCCTCACGCAGAGCCGCGGAGACGCAGAGTGCGCAGAGAAAGAAAGAGAGGAGAACCCAGGGAATCATCAGTCTTGCAGCCCTGAAATCGGGCTGCTGACCGCATTAAGCCTTCCATTTCCTCTTTTCCTCTTTTCCTCTTTTCGTTTTTTTCCTCTGCGAACTCTGCGGCTCAGCGTCTCTGCGTGAGACCGATCAGCCACCAAACCCTACCAGGGCAGCGCCTCGCCGTTGGCGTGGCGGAAGCTGCCTGTGGTCTCCATGCTCAGCTCGTCGATGCGCTCGACCAGGCCGGCGGCGGCCTCCTGGGGCTCGACCTGGCCGTTGCCGCCGGTCATGTCCGTGCGCACGAATCCCGGGTGCAGCAGGCCGACGGCGATCCCTCGATCCGCAAGCTCGTGCGCCAGGTTCACCCCGGCCATGTTCACCGCGGCCTTGGACATGCGATACGCCCAGGCACCGCCCGAACCGTTGTCGGCCATCGAGCCGACCCTTGAGGAGATGATGACCACCTTGGCGCCGTCGTTGAGGTGGTTGATCAGCGCCCGGGTGACGCGCAACGGCCCGAGCGCATTGACCTCGTACTGCGCCCGCCAGTCGTCGATCTGGTCCTCGATACCGTCCAGGCTCGAGGGGATCAACAGGCCCGCATTGTTGACCAGCAGGTCGATACGGGTGCCGCCAAGTCGGTCGGCAAGGTCCTCGAGGCCGGCGCGATCGGTGATGTCGATGCCCGCTTCCACCTGCACGCCCAGGGCGCTGAGTTGGGGCGACGCCTGGCGACAGACGGCGATGATGCGGTAGCCGCGATCGGCGAGCTGGCGAGCGAGCTCCAGCCCGATACCGCGGTTCGCTCCAGTGACGACAGCTGTTTTCATGGTTGCGAGATTCCGCTTTGAAAGTGCTGCATATGCTACTATTTTCGCGAGTTCTTGCGGTGAGATTCACGGCAAGTCGAGGGTACAACCAGAGGAACTGCCATAATGCGAAACGTACTGGGCAAGCTGGTTTGGGGGACGGCTCTTAGCGGAATGATGACCATCGCCGTCGCCGGCGACGTGCTGCTGATCGAAAAGGTCGAAGAACGCATGCTGCGCGACTTGCCGCGGAATGGACTCACGACGGAGCAGGTCGAGTCCCGATTCGGCACCCCCGAACAACGCCACGCACCGGTCGGCGACCCGCCCATTTCGCGCTGGGTCTACGACGACTTCAACGTTTACTTCGAGTACGACCTGGTGATCGAAAGCGTGCTCCATCACGACGCCATCATGCGCGAGGTCGAGGCTCGGAGCGAGCCCTGAAGCCGGCTGTTCGATGTCTCATGCCGACTACCGACTTCCGGCGGAGTGGGAGGCGCAAAGCGCCACCCTGCTCGCCTGGCCGCCGGCGGACTCCGACTGGCGGTCGAACCTGGCCGCCATCGAAGACGAGTATCGTCGCCTGATCGAAGCGATCCTGGCCTTCCAGCCGGTTGTCTTGCTCCTGCCGCAGGGCCAAGCCGAACCCCTGGAGCTGCCCGAGCGTCCCGGGCTTCACCGCATCGAGGCGCGCTACAACGACACCTGGTGCCGCGACTACGGCCCGATCACGCTGGTCTTTTCCGGCTATCGCCTGGCGCTCGACTTTCATTTCAACGGCTGGGGCGGCAAGTACCCCGCCTCGCTGGACAACCGCGTCAACACCCTGCTGTCGCGCCACGAGCTTTTCTCGAAGCTCCAGTTTCGGCAGTACCTGTTCGAGCTCGAAGGCGGCGCCATCGACAGCGACGGTCGAGGCCGCCTGCTGGTCAACCGGCACTGCCTGCGCACTCGCCTGCCGCACCTGAATGACACGGAAATCGACTTCGAGCTGCACAACCTGCTCAATATCGACAAGGTACTCGGGATCGATATCCAGCCCATGCCCGGCGACGACACCGACGGTCACATCGATACCCTGGCCCGCTTCGCCGATCACGACACCATCGTCCACCAGCAACTGGCCGACCCGGTCCAGAGCGATCGACTGCGCGTCCAGCTCGAAGCACTGCGCACCCGCGACGGGGCCGCCTACCGGCTGGCCGCCCTGCCCCGCCCCGATGACCTCGGCGACGGACTCCCGGCCAGCTACGCGAATTTCCTGTTCGTCAACGGCGGCTGCCTGGTGCCCGCCTACGGCAGCCGGCACGACGAGCGCGCGAGAGGGATCCTGGCCGACTTGCTGCCCGAGCGCGAGGTGGTTTCGGTTCCTGCAGCCTCGATGATCAGCCAGTCCGGCGGACCGCACTGCGCCACCATGCACATACCGGCCGCGCTCGGATGACCGACCGCCGACTCGAAATCGCCCTGGTCCAGCACGCCATGGGCCCCGACCTGGACGAGAACCGCGCCATCACGGCCGACGGCATCGCCCGCGCCGCGGAACTCGGCGCGCAGCTTGTCCTGCTGCCCGAACTGCACGCCAGCGAATACTTCTGCAAGTACCAGGACCCGGCCCTTTTCGACCTGGCCGAGTCGCTGGAGGGTCCGACGGCACGGATGCTGTCCAGGGCCGCCGCGGATCACGGCGTGGTGGTCGTGGGATCGATCTTCGAGCACCGTGCCGAGGGACTCGCCCACAACACCGCCCTGGTTTTCGAGCGCGACGGAAGCCTGGCGGGCCTGTATCGCAAGATGCACATTCCCGACGACCCGGGCTACAACGAGAAGTTCTACTTCACCCCGGGCGATCTCGGCTTCAAGCCGATTGACACTTCGGTCGGCCGCCTCGGGGTCCTGGTGTGCTGGGATCAGTGGTATCCGGAAGCGGCCCGCCTGATGGCCCTGGCCGGGGCCGAGATACTGCTCTACCCGACCGCCATCGGCCTGGACCTCGACGACGACGAGGCCGAACAGCACCGTCAGCTCGACGCCTGGCGCACCATCCAGCGCAGCCACGCCGTCGCCAACGGAATCCCCATGGCCACCTGCAACCGGGTGGGCTTCGAGCCAGACCGCTCCGGCGGCGAACACGAAGCCGAGTTCTGGGGCCACAGCCTGATCGCCGGTCCCCAGGGCGAGATCCTCGCCGAAGCCGGCAGCGAGGCGGAGGTGCTCTTCGCTTCTGTCGATATGGCACGGAGCGAACGGGTGAGACGCATCTGGCCCTTCCTGCGCGACCGCCGCATCGACGCCTACGGCGACCTGCTCAAGCGCTGGCGCGACTGAAGCGTCCGGCAGGGGCCGCAAAGGGCTGACACAAAGCCTGTTCCTGATGGCGTTCGTGATTCAGCCCACCGGAAATACAACCGCAGATGAACACAGATCAACGCCGAAAAGCAAAGCAAAGCCAAGGCAAACCAGAACCTCATTTAATTCAACTGATTGCATCTATCTGCGTCCATCAGCGTTCATCCGCGGTTTGAACTTTTTGCGCAGTCAGGAACCTGTTTACCAGTGGATGCCCCGCATCAGGCTCGCGAACGCCACCTGCTCCTGCGTCGGCTCGACCTCCCCTTCTTCCCGGCGCCCTTCCGCGGCGGCGGAATCCGGGAACATGCGGAAAGCCGAGTTCAGGACGATCTCGGAAATCTTCGGCGCGGTGGCGTGCAGGATCTGCGCGAAAATCCCCAGGCGCGTGGCGATCCGCTGCGGGCGGTAGATGACCGCCTGCTTGATCATGTCGGCGGCGTCTTCGGGCGTGATGGTCGGCACGTGATCGTACATCTTGGTCGGCGCGATCATCGGCGTGCGCACCAGGGGCATGTTGATG
>CAZSGS010000191.1:0-5391 GCA_964606365.1 uncultured Wenzhouxiangella sp.
TCGGAGACCGGGAGAAAAAGTTAAAGAATTGCTAAATTCTTCCCCCTAAAGGCGTTGCTCGAAAACATACTAGTCAACGAAAGTGTTTCAACTGGCCTGTCGGCTCGCACAGCGCGTCGATACATGACTAGGCAGTTGGTTGGTTCTGCTCGAAACCGGCTAAGCAGCTGGCTATTACCTCGCGGCTCTACTGGACTAGATGCATCCGAGATATGGTTGAGCGCGCTATTTGTGACTGTTGCTCCTAAAGTAGGGCTTGTCGGCGCATTCATGGTTATCCACCGGTACTCGCCGATTGCGAATTCGGCGCGAAATGGAGTTCAGTTGACATCAGGTACACCCTTTTCCCCAAATTGTAGATTTGAACAACCACTGAACGCGCATGGCATCCGACGGTTTTTCCAGACTTTAACCCCAATCTGAGAATAACATCACGTTATTCAAGGGGCAAGCGCGAGCTTTAGCCCAGCTTGCCCAGGGCGCGTGCCGCCCTCCGGAAGAAGTATCGAAGCATCCAACCGGCCGCAGCCCCGACCAACGCACCCAGCGCATTCGCGCCAACATCCTCCCAGTAGAAGCTTCGCCCGGGGATGACGCTCTGCAGCAGTTCGATCGCCAGCCCCATGGCCGACAGCGCCGCGGCGATTGCGGCGGCCCGCTTCAGACGGTGGCCGCGGGCGAGGACGAGCAGCAGGGCCATCAGGGCGTAGGCGAAGAAATGCTTCTGGTCGGGCAGGTCGAAGGGCACCAGCCGAACCCCGCCGGGCACCAGCGAGCCCAGCAGTACGGCGAAGACCGTCGCCGCGGCGATCCAGTCGCGCCAGGTCAGGCCCGACTGGCTCACAGCCACCCCCGCAGCCGGTAGTAGGCCAGGCCGACGATCTCGTGGACGGCGGCGCTGCTGCGCGACAGGCCGCCGGCGCCGGGCAGGTAGCGGCGCGGGTCGAAGGGGCGGTCGTCGACGATGGAGAAATCGGTTGCTACCGGCCGGGCGTCGATGCCGGCGCCGCGGAAGGTGGCCAGCGCGCGGTGCATGTGGGCCGCCGAGGTGACCAGCAGGACGTGATCGAGGTCGCGCGATTGCAGGATTTCGGCCACCAGCGCGGCGTTGTCGCGCGTGGTGCGGGCCTCGCTTTCCAGGACCAGGGCCTCGTCCGGAACGCCCAGGTCGCGCAGGAAGATCGCGCCGGACTCGGCTTCCGACCAGCTCTCGGGTCGGCGCGGGTCGCGGCCGCCGCTGAGAATGAGCAGCGGGGCGCGGCCGGCGTGGTAGAGCCGGGCGGCGTGCCAGTAGCGGTCCACGTTGCCGCCGGCGTCGGGGTAGGGCCACTGGCCCAGCCCCGAGGAAAACGCGCCGCCGGCGACCACGATGGCATCGGCCGGCTCGATTGCTTCGGCCGGGCGATACTCGAAATCACGCTCCAGCCAGCCGATCAGCGCGTCGCCGGTGACCGGCATCGACCAGAACCACAGCCAGGCGAAAGCCCCGGTCACGGCCCACAGCCCCGCCCGCCGGCGACCGCGCCCGAGCAGCGCGATGGCGACGACGAGCGCGATCATGGCGATGCCCAGCGGATAGACCGCCAGCGAAACCACCTTGACCGCCCAGTACACGCCCGCTGCGCTCAGCTGGCGGCCTGGGGCGCGCCCACGTAGGGCACGAGCTCATCCGGCGGCCTCGGGGCTTCCGGAAACAGGCGCCAGAACGCCCGACTGGCCGGAAAGAGGACGACCCAGACAGTCAGCCCGATAAGCAGGAAATAGCCGCCCAGCGAGGCCCGCTCCACGTACCAGGCCTCCAGCCGCCCCTTGTAGGGCATGATGACGTTGTCGTAGAACCAGTCCGCGCTCTCGGCATCGGCCATCATCCGATCCTCTCCCCGAAACACCACCGAGCCCACGCCCGACAGCCCCGGGCGCATCTTCGTGATCACGCCCTGGTAGCGCTCGGGAAAGGCGTCGAAACACCGCCGGGTCTGCGGCCGCGGCCCGATCACGCTCATGTCGCCGCGCAACACGTTGAGCAGCTGCGGCAACTCGTTGAGCTTGGTCGCGCGCAAAAACTTCCCGAACGGCAAAACACGTGGGTCGTCCATCACCGTCACCGTGCCCGTGCCGATGTTCGGCTGTCCTTGAGCATGGTGGCGAATTTCAACAACCGAAAAGACTCACCGCCCAGGCCGACGCGCTGCTGCCCAAAGAAAATCTCGCCTTCGCCGGTGAAGCGGAGAATGATCACGACCGGGATGAGGAGAGGAGCCAGGACGAGTAGGGCGGTTCCGGCGAAGAGAATGTCGAAGATCCGTTGCATATTTCCTTTATCCCGCAGAGGCGCTGAGGCGCTGAGGAAACCCTTGATTTCTCTCGCGAAGGCGCAAAGGCGCCAAGAAAAAGAATATTTTACAAATTGATTAAAGTCTGTTGACCGTCCGGACGATTCCGCTTCTCATCAGCGATTCGCCGAAATTGAGCAAATAGCCCAGCTTGAGGCCGGTCAGTCGGAGATAGGTCAAAAGCTGCTTCCTGTGTGCATTGTTCGTCCTCTCGACGCTTTTCAGTTCAATAAGGACCAGTTGATCGGCGATCATGTCGGCCCTAAAGCCCTCTTCGAACACCATGTCACGATAATTGATTCTTACCGGAACTTGGCGAGAAACAGTGTGTCCACGTGATTCAAGCTCCGCCGTCAAGACCGCCTCGTAAACTGATTCGAGCAAACCTGATCCCAACTCTCGATGAACGAGAATCGCAGAATCCACAACGGCCTTTCCGACCGTCTCTTCCGGCTTGATCAGTGAAGAACCCAAAATCTCTTTCTTCCTTAGCGCCTTCGCGTCTTCGCGAGAGGCAATCATTTTTCTCGCCAAGCCGCTAAGCCGCAAAGAAAGCCCAATTGGCATTCAGTATCTTGATAAAATTTCTCGACTTTCAAAACTTAGCGCCTTCGCGCCTTCGCGAGAGAAACCCTACATCCGCCCGTCCAGGTACTTCCCCGTCTCCAGGTGCTTGAACTCCGGGATCATGCAATTAAACAACCCCACAATCTCCGCCTTGTCCCAAACCCGCTGCCCCCGAATCCGCTCGATCTCGGCCAGGAAGTGCTTGAGCTTGTCTTCGTCGAACTCCGCGGGATTCCGGATCACGCCGATCGTCTCGAAGCGCTCCATATCCAGGTCTTCTTCGCCGGTATAGAACTCCTCGAAGTCCTTCTCGCCGGTCGTGTCCGAGGCAAAGAAGTACACCGGCCACTTGCCCTGCGCGATCAACTCGTCGGCCCGACCGCGCGCTTCGTCTTCGGAATCGCACTCATGCGGCTCGTAGCCCAGGTTCTGGAGGTAGCGCACGGCGATGTCGGAGAAGCGGGTCAGGTGCAGGGCCTCGGAGAGCTTGGGGAAGAAGATGTCGCGGTTGTCGCCCAGCAGGCAGGAGCTCAGGCACAGTTCGCCGGACTCCCTGGGCGTGACGAAGTAGCGGCGCACGTCGTTGGGGGCGGAAATGGGCTGTTTCTTGGCGAAGCGCTGGTTGAATCCGTGCAGCAGCGAGCCGTCGGAGAAGGCGACGTTGGCAAAGCGTGCGGTCGAGATCGGGATCGAGGCGCTCTCGCGCATCAGAAACATCTCCATGATGCGCTTGCTCGCACCCATCATGTTGACCGGGTTGGCCGCCTTGTCGGTCGACACACAAAAATACTTGCTCGCCCCGCGCTCGCGCGCCTGCGCGACGGTCGCGAGGGTGTTCAGCACGTTCACCTCGATCAGGCGCATCAAGGTGAATGGGTCCTTCTCCGAGCGCACGTGCTTCATCGCCGAGAGGTTGAGCACGTAGTCGTAGCCGTCCCCGGCCGCCATCAAGGCCTCGAATTCGCGCGAGCCGCAGTCGAGCGCGAAGGTGCGGAAATCCCCGTCGATATAGCCCAGCGTGGAGCGAATGTCGCGCACCAGCTCGACCAGGTTGTTCTCCGAGATGTCGACCACGTGCAGCGCCCGGGGATTGCGCTTGAAGACCTCCCGCGCCACCGCCTGCCCGATCGACCCGGCGCCGCCGATGACCAGGAAGCGGGAGGCGGCGACCCGCTCCGAGAGGCGCTCCTCGTTGGCGGCGATGTCAGCCGCGAACAGCTCCCGATCCCGGCCGATCATCTCGAGCATGTTCATTTGCAATTCCTCGCGCAAAGACGCAAAGGCGCAAAGTAAAGAAAAAATTGGGCTTTCATTGCTTCAAAAATTCTCCAGAGCAAACATTGTCTCGGGCCGATATCTCGATCAACAAATTCTTAGCGCCTTAGTGCCTTAGCGCGATCCAATTTCATGCCATCAGTCGGCGCAGCACCAACCCGCCAGGCCACCACGCTCAGTGAACCCCACAAAACGCAAAAACTCTTTCCCTCAGCGCCTCCGCGGGATATCGTCTTTGACTTTCAACGATCCAGATTTTCCCTTAGCGCCTTGGCGCCTTTGCGCGATCCAAATTCATGCCATCGGCAAGCACAGCACCAGCCTGTCAGGCCCCGAGTCGTTCACGCCTCCAACCCTGCCTCCCAGGGATCAATCACCGGCACTGGCAGGTCGTCAAAGTGGCGCGTGTTGCGTGTGGCCAGCGTCGCCCCATGGGCCAGGGCGATGCCGGCGATGAAGGTGTCCCTGATATCCACCGGGCGACCGAGGCGCTTTCGCTCGGCGGCCAAATCGGCTGCCCGGTCTGCGGCCCGCGAGTCGAACACCGCGATCCGGTAGTCCAGGTCTTCGGAAACGAGCGCATCGAGCTGTTCTTGCAACCGCGCCTTGCGCCGGCCCTTGGCCAGCACGGCCAGGCCGTAGCGGGCCTCGAACAGGGTAATGCTGGTAATGAACACCGACTCGGCCGCCTGAACATCGAGCCAGGAGACCACACTGGGCTCAGGCCGGCGCTGCATCAGGGCCGATAGCACGTTGGTGTCGAGCAGGATCATTCGGGCATGTCGATCGGATCGATCTGCTGGCCCCGCAACTCGGGCAGCGGCTCATCGAGCCCCGCATCGGCAAACCGAGCGGCCATGCGCGACCCCAGCCCGGCCGAGGCCGCCGGCTGCTCGGTCACCGCCCGCCTGAGAATCCGGCGTACCTCCTCTTCCATACTGCAACCATGCGCAGCCGCCCGCCGCTTCAACGCCGCCTTCAGATCCTCATCCAGATTCCGAACCACAAACTGCGCCATAACAGCCTCCATTGCCACCGAGCTTCAAGCCGATATCACGATATCAATGGCTGCCGGGGGATGCAAGCGTCGTTTGCTCCCGCAGAGGCGCTGAGGCGCAGGGGAAAAGATTGGGGAAACTCGCGCCAAGCCGCAAAGGCGCCAAGAGTGAAAATAAAATCGTTCGCGTTTATCTTCTTAGCGTCTTAGCGCCTTGGC
>CAZSGS010000192.1:0-1790 GCA_964606365.1 uncultured Wenzhouxiangella sp.
CGCGCTCAAGGACATCTCGCCCGAAGACCTGGCCGAGCTGATCGCCGCCATCGTGCGCGGCGAAGGCCGGCTGCAGCCGGTGAGTACCTCGGCCGTTCGCGAGCGCTATCCCTATCGCGATGACTCCCCGCCTGTCGATTCATTCTCGGATCGCGAAGTCGAGATCCTGCGCCTGATCGCCGGCGGCTACTCCAACCGGGAAATCGCGCGCACCATCCACCTGGCCGAAGGCACGGTCAAGAACTATGTCTCCGACATCCTCGACAAGCTCAATACGCGCGATCGAACCCGCGCCGTCCTGAAAGCGATCACGTTGCAGATTATTTGAAGAGGCAGGGAGTTGTGCAAGTTCGAAATCTCAATGTTCGAATTTCGAATTTGAGGTTTCACCTGACCCATCCCGATGCCTCCGCCTGCTTGACCAACCACCGCGACAGATGTCGAATGCCGGTCTCGTTCGCTCGTGAACTCTTGCAGGCGAAGTGGAACTCGTCGCCGGTGTGGAGTTCGTGGGCCGGCAGGCGCACCAGGTCCGGATCGCTGGATGTGTCGAGCATGTAGTCATTGGACAGGGCGATGCCCTGGTGATGGCGGGCGGCCTCGTGGGCGAGCAGCATGTGCGAGAAGTGCTGGACGTGTGCGTCGCTCGGCAGCCCGGCATCGCCGGCGGTGAACCAGCGCCGCCAGTCCTCGCCGGACTTCTCGAAGACGCTTGCGGCCGACAGCAGGGTGAATCGGGTCAGCCACTGCGGACGGATCGACCCGCCGCCGCCCTTTTTTCTCAGCCCGGCCTCGTCGAGTTCGTCGCGCACGCGCTGCCAGTACTGGCGCGAGCAAACGGCGAACAGTCGCTCCACGTAGAGCCGTTCGGACTGGTAGCCGCGCTGCCTGTATCGGATGGTGATGAAGCAATCGGCCAGGCGCTCGGTCATCACCGGCATGTCGGAGAGCATCTCCAGGTCCAGATCCAGCTCCGGGTGCTGGCGCTGCAGGTGCGGCAGTCTCGGGATGAGCCAGCGCACCGCGAAGGAACTGGGTACGGCCAGCCGGATGCGCGAGTCGCTGACGCCGCGCAACTGCTCGCTGGCGCGCTCGATCTGCGCCAGGGCCGGGGCGACCGCTTCGAGGTAGCGCTCGCCCTGCTCGGTCAGCGCCACGCGCCGGCCGCCGCGATCGAACAGCGATTCGCCCAGGTGATCCTCGAGCTGGCGGATCTGATGGGAGACGGCCGACTGGGTCACGTGCAGTTCCGCGGCCGCGGCCGAGAAGCTGAGCGTGCGGGCGACGGCCTCGAACACCGGCAGGGCCCTGAGCGGGGGCAGACGCATTATCAGTATTTCTCATGAGTGATGAGTATTCATCATTTTACATCATGTCTTGCCGAACCCAGAATGGCGGTCTCGTTACGCCACAGCGTGGAGCACTCGACCATGTCCGGACGCACCGTCAACAGCGCGATCTTCCTGCTGATCGTCGGCAACCTGCTGGCGATCTTCTCCGATGCGCTCATCAAGTGGGCCAGCGGCGACCTGGCCGTGTTCCAGTTCGTGGCCGTGCGCCTGGTCTTCACGCTGCTGCTTCTGCTGCCCTTCCTGTCGCTGGTCGACTGGAAGAACTTCTGGGGCGGATCACGCGTGCATCTGGTTCGGGCCCATGTCGGCCTGGGCGGCATCCTGTGCATGGTCGTCGCGCTCGGCGCGCTGCCCCTGGCGACCGCCAACGCCATCTTCTACGCCGCGCCGGTGCTGGTGATGGTCTTCGCTCCGGGTTTCATCGGTGATGCCGAGCGC
>CAZSGS010000192.1:1800-5364 GCA_964606365.1 uncultured Wenzhouxiangella sp.
GGCGTGGCCTTCTTCGGCGAGCGCCTGAACAAGTCCAGCCTGTTCGCCGTCGTCGGCGGCATGATCGGCGTGCTGATCATCCTTCGCCCGACCGAGATGACTCTGGCCGGTTTCACGGCCCTGGGCCTGGCGCTCGCGCTGGCGATCAACGCCCTGCTGGTGCGCAAGTTGCCCAGGGAGCAGTCGGTGGTGCACAGCCTGCTGCTGAACTACCTGTTCGCCCTGCCGGCAGCGCTGGTGCTGGCTTTCGTCGAGGGCGCCCCGCTCGACTACGCGTCGCTGGGTGCAGCCTTCGGCTCGGCGCTGTTCATCCTGGGCTACAACATGACGGTGATCCTGGCCTACCGCCACGTCGACGCCAACCAGGTCACCGCCTCGGAGTACACCGGCATCGTCTGGGCCTTCGTGATCGGCTGGCTGCTGTTCGCCGAGGTGCCCGACCTGTGGTTCTGGATCGGCACCACCCTGATCGTCGTGCCGCTGCTGGTTCAGGCCTTGATGTCGGCGAGACCGGCCGGGCGGCGTCGCCCGGCCACCCAGGTCGGCGGATCGCGCCGCGCCACCGACCGGTTGTCGACCGGCGGCGAGGCGCTCGAAGGCACTTCGATCAGTCGGCCGGCAAACGCGCCCGATCGTGCTTGCGATGAAAATCCAGCGCCGGCCCGAGCGGCACGATGTAGTTCGGATTGAGCGTGTCGTGGCTGCCGTAGTAGTGCAGCTTGATCGCGTGGAAGTCGACGGTTTCCGCTATGCCCGGCACCTGGTAGAGCTCTCTGAGGTAGTTGGAGAGGTTGGGGTAGTCCTCGATACGCCGGACGTTGCACTTGAAATGGCCGACGTAGACGGCGTCGAAGCGGATCAGCGTGGTGAACAGGCGCCAGTCGGCCTCGGTCAGGCGTGAACCGCAGAGGTAGCGGTTCTCGTCGAGGCGGGCTTCGAGCTGGTCGAGCGTTTCGAACAGCGGGATGACCGCTTCCTCGTAGGCATCCTGGGCCGTGGCGAATCCCGCCTTGTAGACGCCGTTGTTGACCTTGTGATAGACGACCTCGTTGACCGCGTCGATTTCTTCGCGCAGGTCTTGCGGATAGTAATCGCCCCCGGCCGCACCCAGGCCGTCGAAGGCCGAGTTGAACATGCGGATGATGTCGGCCGACTCGTTGCTGACGATGGTGTTTTTCTTCTTGTCCCAGAGCAGCGGCACGGTCACACGCCCGGTGTAGTCGCTCTTGGCCGCTGTGTAGACCTGGTGCAGGTACTTTGCGCCATGGATCGGGTCGGGCGTGACCTTGTAGCCGGGCTCGAAGGTCCAGCCGTTCTCGCGCATCAGGGGATTGACCACGGAGATGGGAATCACCTGCTCCAGGCCCTTGAGCTTGCGCATCACCAGGGCGCGATTGGCCCAGGGGCAGGCCAGGGCCACGTAGAGGTGATAGCGATCGGCCTCGGCCTCGAAACCGCCCTCGCCGTTCGGGCCCGGCGAGCCGTCGGCCGTAACCCAGTTGCGGAAGGCCGCGGCGTCGCGCTTGAAGCGCCCGCCGGTCGAATCGGTGTCGTACCACTGGTCGTGCCATTGACCGTCGACGAGAAGTCCCATCGCTCACTCCAGAAAAGTTTCCGATGTAACTATCTTAACAATTTGAAGCGCACAATCGTTCTCGACCGACCGGTCGTGACGGCGCGGCGCGGTCGGTGCGCACTCAGTGTTCGAGTATGCGTCGACAGAGCTGTTCGGAGGCCTCGATGTAGGGCCCGCCGAAGAGATTGGCGTGGTTGAGCATATGGTAGAGCTTGTAGAACAGCCGTCGAGTTTCGTAACCGCTCGGCAGCGGCCAGGCTTCCTGGTAGGCGCGGTAGAACGCATCGTCGAATCCGCCGAACAGGTGCGCCATCGCCAGGTCGCATTCGCGGTCGGCGTAGTGAACCGCGGGGTCGTAGATGACCGGCGTATCGTCGCCCACTGCTCCCGCGTTGCCGCGCCACAGGTCGCCGTGGACCAGCGAGGCTTCCGGACGATGCATGCTTGACACCGTCTGCCAGGCTGAAATGACCTCCGTCTTGAGATCGTTCCAGCCCTGGTCGGGGCGATTGCGGCGCAGGCGGTCGAACTGCGCGCCCAGGCGATGGGCCGCGAAGAACGCCGACCACTCCTCGCCGCGGGTGTTGATCTGGGGGGTCCGGCCGATGTAGTTGTTGCGGTGCCATCCAAAAGCGTCGCCGGTGGTTCGATGCATTTCGGCGAGTTGCCGGCCCAGTCGCGCGTCGGCGCGGGAATGGCGCGGCTCCAGCTGCAGATACTCCAGCGCCAGCCAGGCGAACCCGTCGTGCATGCCGCGACGGATCACATGCGGGGTACGCACGGTGCCGGTCTCGGCCAGTGCCTGGAGGCCGTCGGCCTCGGCCGAGAGCAACCCGGCCTGGTCGAGCGGCAGGGTCTTGAGGAAAACGATGGCGTCGGCGGCGCGCAACAGCGAGGCTTGCGCGATATCGCCACCGGAGACGGCATCGATGTGCAATCCGTGCTCGTCGAGCCCGATGCTTCGGGCGACGGCGGCGGCCTGTTCGAGGTCCGGGATCATGGTCCCCCTTGTGCCGGTTCAGCCGGTCACGTAGCGCTCGAGTTGCTCGATAAGGTTCTGCTGGTCGCCGATGACGGCATTGACCAGGTCACCGATGGAAACGACGCCGAGCAACTGATCCTTTTCGACCACCGGCAGGTGACGGATGCGCTTGTTGGTCATCAGGGCCAGGCCTTCCTCGGCCGACGCCTGCGGGGAAATGGTGATCGCGGGACTGGAGCAGATGTCGCCCACACGAGTGTCGCGCGACGAGCGCCCCTCGAGGATGACCTTGCGGGCGTAGTCGCGCTCGGAAATGATGCCGTACAGGGCCTCATCTTTCAGGACGATCAACGCACCGACGCCCTTGGCCGCCATCAGCCGGATCGTGTCGTAGACCGTGTCGTCGGGGTCGACCGACCAGATCTGGTCGCCCTTCCCGGAGAGAATCTGTCGAATCGTGTGCATTCCGCTTCCTGCTTGGCAAAATCCGCTAGTCGTGGTCGAGTATAGGCCTGCCGGGGCGACGTCGGCAAACGCTTCGCGCTACTTGCCGATGCAGAAGCTCGAGAAGATGCGCCCGAGGAGTTCATCGGAGCTCATGCGCCCGGTGATTTCGCCCAGCGCGTCGGCGGCCAGTCGCAGCTCTTCGGCCAGCAGTTCACCCGACCCGCTCGCGGCCAGCTCGGCCTGGCCGCGGGCAATGTGTTCGCCGGCACGTTCGATGGCGTCGACGTGGCGCTGCCTGGCCGAGTACTCCCCGCCGCCGGTCTCGTCGAGGCCGAGTTCCTCCATGACCACCTGCTCGATCAAGTCGAGGCCGGCGCCGGTTTTGGCCGACACGCGCAGGTGAAGGCCGTTTCGGGCGGGGCGCTCGTCGGCAAGATCGATCTTGTTGTCGATACGGATCAGCGGGACCGAGTCGGGCAGGCCCGGCAGAGGTTGCGCCTCGGCGTCGGTGGCATCGACGACCCAGAAGATCAGGTCGGCGGCATGCATTTCCCGCTCG
>CAZSGS010000193.1:0-5347 GCA_964606365.1 uncultured Wenzhouxiangella sp.
GGCTGTGGTACCTGGCCTACTGCGAAGGCGGGTTCCGGGAGCGCGCCATCAGCGACGTCCACCTGCTGTTTGCCGGCCCGCAGTGGCGCCCCGGCTCCGAATCGGGGTTGAGCGGCGGGGGCGAGCTGCTGGCATGAAACGCGATTTCTGGATCAACCAGGGCCTGTTCCAGCTGAGCTGGCCGGCCTGCGTCGTCGGCGCCGCCCGGGGCGTCGCCGCCTGGACCGGTCCGCTGGTGGTGCTTGCACTGGTGCTCTGGCAGCTGCAGCCGCGAAGACGTCACCCCAACGACTGGCGCATGGTGTTCATGTGCCTGGGTATCGGCTTCGCGCTCGATACCTTGTGGGTGCAGGCGGGGCTGGTCGCCTATGCCATGCCCTGGCCTTCGGAAGAACTCGCGCCGTTCTGGATCCTGTTGCTGTGGCTGGCACTCGCCATGGTGTTCAATCATTCGATGAGCGTGTTCAAGGGCCGGCTTTTGCTCATCGGCCTGCTTGCCGCCGTCGGTTCGCCCATGTCCTACTACGCGGGCGCTCGTTTCGGCGCGGTCGAATGGCTGGCGCCGGCCTGGCAAGTGGTGCTGGCGACCGGGCTGAGCTGGGCGTTGCTGTTGCCCGCGCTGTTCTGGTTCGCTCGCAGACTCCCCGGGCGGCGAGATCGAAGCGCGTCCAGTGAATCCCTGTCCCGGAGCGTGACTTGATGAAACCGATCGAACTGGCCGAGAAAGGCCTCGCCCCCGATTTCCTGATCCGGCGCGGTATCCGCGCGCTGCTCGCCCAGCGCCTGCGCGACGAACGCATCGACGATCCGGAGGCGCAGTCCGAACGATACCGGGCCCTGCTGCAGGAACTGGCCGAGTCGGCGATTGCGATTGAAACCGATGCGGCCAACGAGCAGCACTACGAAGTCCCCGCCGCCTTCTATCAGCAGGTGCTCGGTCAACGGCTCAAGTACTCCAGCGCGCTGTGGCCGCCGGGTGTGGATAACCTCGACGACGCGGAAGCGGTCATGCTCGACCAGACCTGTCGCAATGCCGGCCTCGCCGATGCCCAGGACATCCTCGAGCTGGGCTGCGGATGGGGGTCGCTGACTCTGTGGATGGCGTCGCAGTATCCGGACAGCCGCATCACGGCGGTCTCCAACTCGGTGTCGCAGCGAAAGCACATCGAAGGGCGTGCGCGCGAGCTGGGTCTGGGCAACGTCAAGGTCATTACCTGCGACGTCAACGAGCTGGCGCTCGACGAGCAGTTCGATCGCGTCGTGTCGGTTGAGATGTTCGAGCACGTTCGCAACTACCGCCAGCTGCTCGAGCGTATCGCCGCATGGATGAAGCCGGACGCGCGCCTGTTCGTGCACATCTTCTGCCACCGGTTCCTGGCCTATCCCTTCGAGGTACAAGGTGAGGACAACTGGATGGGCCGGTACTTCTTCACCGGAGGCCTGATGCCGGCGGCCGACACGCTGTTACACTTTGCCGATGACGTGGTCGTCGAACGACGCTGGTTGTACTCGGGCGAGCATTACGCCAGGACCGCGCGCGCCTGGCTGGACAATCTGGATCGGCGCCGCCGCGAGGTCCGGACGGTCATGCAGGAAGCCTACGGCGACGATGCCGCGCTCTGGCAGCAGCGCTGGCGTATCTTTTTCATGGCCTGCGAGGAACTGTTCGGCTTCGAGTCCGGCCGTCAGTGGCTGGTCGGCCACTTCCGTTTTCGCAAGGCGAAATGAGACCGCTTAATCGCCTGCTCACCGGCGGATTGCGCACTCGCCTGGTGCGGGTCTTTCTGCTCCAGGTCCTGGCGATCAGCGTTGCCACGGTCCTCGGCGTGTACTCCGCCGCCTGGGTGGTCGAGCGCGTGCTGGTGCAGGAAGCGCTCGTCGGCGAGGCCGAATACTTCTGGGATCGCTACGGCGACAATCCGGATTTCCCCTTGCCGGATACCAATAACCTGACCGCGTACCTGGCCGTCGACGGGGATTTTTCCAGCGTGCCCGACTGGCTGCGAAACGAGGGCCCCGGTTTCCGGCGGGGCCATCGCCACGATGATTCCACCCCGGTCGTTCACGTCTCCGAGCGCAATGGCGAGCGACTCTACCTGGTGTTCGACGAAATGCAGGTCTCTTCCCTGGCCTGGTATTTCGGTATCGCGCCGCTGACCGGCGTGTTGCTGTTGATCTACCTGTTGACCTGGATCGGCTACGTCATGTCCCGGCGCGCGGTCTCGACGGTCGTGCAGTTGGCCGATGCGGTTCGCAACTACGATTTCCGTTCGGGCAAGCTCGAGGAGCTCAGTGCGGAAGACTTCGGCGAGACTACCGACACCGAGACCCTCGCACTGATCAACGCATTCAACCAGTTCATTCATCGCCTGGAGTCCTTCATCCAGCGCGAGCGAAACTTCACCCGCAACGCCAGCCATGAACTGCGCACGCCGCTGGCCGTGCTGCGCTCGAATATCGGCCTGCTGGCGAAGCAGACCGAACCCGAGGCGCGCGACAAGACCATCGAGCGAATGAACCGCACGGTGCGCGACATGGAGGCCCTGGTCGAAACCCTGCTGATCCTCGCGCGCGAGAGCGAGTCGCGGTTGAACTGGTCGTCGGTGGTGCTCAACGATCTGCTCGCCGACCTGCTCGACCAGCTCGCCTCGGCCGTCGACCGGCCACAGGTAAAGACGGATGTGCGCGCCAACGGCTTGCTCGAGATCAGCGCCCCGGAGCGGGTCCTGGCCATCGTGTTCACGAACCTGTTGCGCAACGCCCTGTGCTACACCGAGCAGGGGTACGTGCACGTGCTCATTGATCGCAACGGGGTGACCGTACAGGACTCCGGCTGCGGTATGGCCGAGACCGATCTCGAACGCATGTTCGAACCCTTCTATCGCGGCCACGACCGGTCCAACGAAGGCTACGGCCTGGGCCTGTCGATCGTGCGCCGGCTGTGCGACCGCTTCGGCTGGCACCTGCACGCCGACAGCGAACTGGGTGCGGGCACCGAGATCCGCGTCGAGTTCCCGCAGGCAAGCTTCAAGCCCTTCAGCGAGAAGTCCTGACGCCCTGCAAGGTGCTCTCATTGCCTGCGTCCGTCGGGGCCGCGTCCCCGACGGACGACCTTACGGCTTTGTTCACACATAGCTATGCGTGTTCAGATCCTCACACGTCGTCCGTCGGGGATGCGACCCCGACCTACGCGGCTTTGCGTGAGGCCAATCAGCACAACACCAGCCCGAAGCTCGTATCATTGGGGACTTTCCACCGCCACAATTCAGACATGTCCGTCCACCAAGTCACTGCGCGGGCCGGCGCCAACATCGCCCTGGTCAAGTACTGGGGCAAGCGCGATCAGCAGCTGAACCTGCCGGCGGCCGGGTCGATCTCGATTACCCTCGCCGGGCTCGAGACGCGGACGACGGTCACGCCCGACGACGCACTCGAAGGCGATCGATTCTCGCTCGACGGCGTCGAGCAGGCGCCTGCGCGCGTTTCGGCGGTGCTCGACCTGCTGCGTGAACTGGCCGGCGAGCGGGTGTATTGCCGGGTCGAGAGCCGCAACGGCTTCCCGACCGGTGCCGGGCTGGCTTCTTCGGCGTCGGGCTATGCCGCGCTGGTGACCGCCGCCGCGCGGGCGCTGGGTCTGGACCTGTCCGATACCAAGCGCTCCGAACTGGCCCGTCGCGGCTCGGGTTCGGCCGCGCGCTCGGTCTTCGGCGGATTCGTCGAGATGGATGCCGGGCGGCGCGAGGACGGCTCCGATGCGGTGGCTCATTCCCTGCTGGGCGCCGATCGCTGGCCGCTCGAAGTCGTCGTCGCGATCACCGATGCGGGCAGCAAGGCCGTGGGTTCGCGCGACGGCATGAATCACACCATGCGGACCTCTCCCTACTACGGGGCCTGGGTAGCGACGATCGCGCAGGATCTGGATTTCGCGCGCGAGGCCATCGAGCGCCGGGACTTCGAGGCCCTGGCCGAAGTGAGCGAACACAGCGCGCTGAAGATGCACGCCTCGATGCTGGCCGCCCGGCCCGGGTTGATCTACTGGAATGCCGCCACGCTGTCCTGCCTTCACACCGTGCGTGCGCTGCGTGCCGAAGGGGCCGGGGTCTTTTTCACGGTCGACGCCGGACCGCAAGTCAAAGCCGTCTGTTTGCCCGGGCAGGGCCGGCAGGTCGCCGACGCACTGCTCCAGCAGTCGGGCGTGGCCGAGGTCATGGTGTCCGCGCTCGGCGCCGGTGCGGCGCCGGTATCCGTGCCGTGAGCGCATGGGTTGCGACGGCACCCGGCAAGGTCGTCCTGCTTGGCGAGTATGCCGTGCTCGCCGGCGCGCCGGCGCTCGTGCTCGCCGTCGACAGGCGCTGTCGCGTTGAACTGAAGCTGTGCGGGGCGGACGATTGCCGCATCGAGGCCCCGCAGCTCGACATTGCGCCGGTGCGCTTCGGGTTGGACGAACGCGGTCAACCGCGATGGCCTGAGGATCTTCCCGCGACGTTCGCGAGGACCGCGGCGCTGATCGACGATGTGCTGGGTCATGTGCGCGCTTTGGGTGGTCGAGCGACGCCCTTCCGGATGCTTGTCGACACATCCGAACTGTTCGAATCGGACGGGACGCGGTCGGTCAAGCTCGGCCTGGGGTCGAGCGCGGCCACCGCGGTGGCCATCGATGCGGCGTTGCGCGCGGCTTTTGCCGGCGGCGACGGATCGGAAGCGGAATCTGAAACCGTCGCGCGCTTGCTCGTCCCCGGGCGCCGGGCGCAGGGCAACGCAGGCAGCGGAATCGATCTGGCCGCCAGCCTGTGTGGCGGCGTGATCGGCTATCGCATCGCCGGCGAGCACGTCGAGATCAAACGCATGACGCTTCCGGAAAGTATCACCACCTGCTTCATCTGGGCGGGCGAGCCGGCATCGACCACCGACCTGCTTGCGGCCTGGCACCGCGCGCGCGAGGTTTCGCCGCGCGCGCACGGCCGCCTGCTGGGCGAGATGCAGGCGGTGGCCGGTGCGGGCCTGGAAGCCGTAGAACGCGGCGACGCCCCCCAAATTCTCGCCCGTTGGTCGAACGATTTGGTCGGTTGCGAGGTGGTCACCACCGAGCATCGGATTGCCACCGGGCTGGCCGAGTTGCTCGGGGGCGTATTCAAGCCTTGCGGCGCCGGCGGCGGCGATCTCGGCATGGCCGCTTCGCTCGAGGCGCCCTTCCGGTCCCGCATGCAGTATCTTTGCCGGCAGGCCGGGTTGAGCGTCTTGCCCATCGGTCAGGCCAACCGTGGTGTGCACGTAACGAGAGAGTGACGAACTGATGGAACGATCCCGGATTCCCCGCTTCTACAAGATGTCCGTTCCCGAACGGGTG
>CAZSGS010000194.1:0-2582 GCA_964606365.1 uncultured Wenzhouxiangella sp.
GACCCTGATCGGGCCCAACTGCCCGGGCATCATCACGCCCGACGAGTGCAAGATCGGCATCATGCCGGGCCAGATCCACAAGAAGGGCAAGATCGGCGTGGTTTCCCGCTCGGGCACGCTGACCTACGAGGCCGTCTACCAGACGACCCAGGTGGGCCTCGGTCAGTCGACCTGCATCGGTATCGGCGGCGACCCGATCCAGGGCATGAACTTCGTCGACTGCCTGTCGCTGTTCCAGGAAGATCCCGCAACCGAGGGCATCATCATGGTCGGCGAGATCGGCGGATCGGCCGAGGAAGAGGCGGCCGAGTTCATCGCCGACCACGTCACCAAGCCGGTCGCCGCCTATATTGCCGGCGTGACCGCGCCGCCGGGCAAGCGTATGGGCCATGCCGGCGCCATCATTGCCGGCGGCAAGGGCACGGCCGAGGCCAAGTACGAGGCGCTGGAAGAGGCCGGTGTCACCACCGTGCGTTCTCCGACCGAGCTGGGCGAAGCCATCGCGGGACGGTTGAAGTGATTGAGGGACCAGGGACCAGGGACCAGTTGCGCCAAGGGCACAGCATGTCGCTAGTCCCTAGTCCCTAGTCCCTCAAAAACCCATGCTCCGCATCGCACTCGCTCAGGACGACTTTCCGGTCGGCCGCATCACCGGCAATACTGAACGCATCCTGGAGCATGTCGCGCGGGCAAGGGACGAGCTCGGCGCTGGTCTGATCGTTTTTCCCGAACTTGCACTGACCGGCTATCCGCCCGAGGACCTGGTGCTGCGTCCCGGTTTCATGCGTTCGACCGCCCTTGCCCTGAGCGAGCTGGCCGAGCAGGTTCACGGCATCGATGTCCTCGTCGGCCATCCCCGTGCCGATGGTGACAAGCGATTCAATTCACTGTCATGGCTGCGCGATGGCGAGATCATCGCCAGTTACGACAAGTGGGACCTACCCAACTATGCCGTTTTCGACGAGCGACGTTATTTCGTCCCGGGCGATCGGCCGCTGGTGATCGAGGTCGCCGGTGTATCGGTCGGCGTGATCATCTGCGAGGACACGTGGACTCCGGAGGCCGCTCAGGCGGCGCGTGATGCCGGTGCACAGATCATCATCTCTTCCAACGCCTCGCCGTACTTCGAGGGAAAGCACCTCGATCGCGCCCGCATCCTCGAGGAGCGCCACCGCGAAACGGGCCTGCCCCTGATCTACCTCAACTGCGTCGGTGGTCAGGACGAACTGGTATTTGACGGCCACTCCATGGCGATCGACGGCCGCGGCGAGCTGTCGGGGCCGGCGCCGCTGTGTGCCGAAGCATTGCTGTGCGTGGACTTCGAGGCCGACAGCGGACGTTTCGACTACCGGCACTGGCCGCCGGGTGAGACCGAACGGCTGCCGGTGATCTGGGAAGTGCTCAAGCGCGGCCTGCGCGACTACACACTCAAGAATGGTTTCGAATCCGTCGTCCTGGGATTGTCCGGGGGGATCGACTCGGCGATTACGGCGGCCATCGCCGCCGATGCGCTCGGCCCGGAAAAGGTGCTGGCGGTGATGATGCCCTCGCGGCATACCTCGGAGCTTTCGCTGATCCTGGCCAGCGAACAGATCGAGCTGCTCGGCCTGCGCTACGAGAACATCTCGATCGAGCCGATCTACCAGGCGCAGCTCAAGCAGCTGGCCGAGGTCTTCGAGGGCACCCGGGAGAACTTCAGCGAGGAGAACCTGCAGGCGAGGGCGCGCGGCAATGTCGTCATGGCCCTGTCCAACAAGTTCGGCCACCTGCCGCTGGCGACCAGCAACAAGAGCGAACTGGCCGTGGGCTATTCGACCATATACGGCGATATGTGCGGCGGCTACAGCCCGATCAAGGACGTGCTCAAGACCGTGGTCTACGAGCTCGCAGCCTGGCGCAACACCGTCTCCGAGGCGATTCCTCGGGGCGTGATCGACCGTCCCCCATCGGCCGAGCTGCGCCCGGACCAGACCGACCAGGACAAGCTGCCGCCCTACGACGTGCTCGACGACATCATCACCCGCTACGTCGAGCAGGACCAGTCCATTGCCGAAATTGCGGCAGTCGATGCTGACGAGGCCATTGTCAGGCGCGTTGCCGGCATGGTGCTCGCGGCCGAATTCAAGCGGCGGCAGGGCGCCCCGGGCCCACGCATAACTCGCAAGGCCTTCGGGCGCGACCGCCGGTATCCCATCACCTCAGGCTGGAGGGATAGCGGCTGAGAGATCGCTACAAAGTGCCTCGAGTCGCCCCATGCACGTGACGAGGCCCGCGTAGGTCGGGGTCGCATCCCCGACGGACGAGGTATCCGGTCTGTAAATGATTGGCTACGTGTGCCCCCCCAACCAGTTCGCCTGAATGCAATCCGCGTTGACGCCGGGGTAATATGTGATGCAAGTCACAGAGCCTCGCTGCCTCGATGCATGAACCGCGTGAGCGAATGTCCCCGATTCCGGCGAGCGGGTCCCGCACCAGGATGCGTGTTGCCGGCTTCGAGCTGGTCCGGGAGCGCGTTGACCGGCCTGCGCCCCGATCATGCGAGCGACCATGACCGTCGCGACAGGAATGCCGGATGAGCCCGG
>CAZSGS010000194.1:2592-3724 GCA_964606365.1 uncultured Wenzhouxiangella sp.
CGTCGTGACCGGGAAACGGGCCCGGGCCTTGCTGGCGATGCTGTGCCTGGAGCCGGGCCTTTCCCTCGAACGGGACCGGGTGTGCGAACTGTTGTGGCGAGGGGGCTTCAGGGCGCAGGCCCGGGCCAGCCTGAGGCAGACGCTGCTGGGACTGAAGAAGCAGCTGACGCCGATCGTGCCGGATGTCTTTGCCGTCACCCGCGAGCGTGTCGCCGTCAACGCCGCGGCCGTGAGATCCGACCTGGCCGAGCTGGAATCGGCCCTCGCCGACGGCCCGAACCCGCAGGCCAGCGCACTGCTGCTGGCAATCGGCGCCCGGCCATTGCTCGGGCGACTGGATCTTGGTGAACCTTTCCAGCAGTGGCTGGGCGTTCGCCGCGCACAGGTCGAGCAACGACTGCAACGCGCCGTCGAGGATGCGCTTTCGGACTGGCAGCAACGCGGAGGCGACCGCGAACACGCAAGACTGCTGAATGCCTGGCGGCTGCGGGATCCGGCAACCGGGGCCAGTAAATCCGATCCGAGAATCAGGATTGCGGTGCTGCCGTTCAAGTCGTTTGAGGCAGCCGATGATCAGGGCCATTTCGCACAGGGTCTTTCCGACGAGCTGGTCACCACACTCGGACAATCGCCGCAACTGCTGGTCGCCGGTCGCGGATCGTCGTTCAACATAAAGGACTCCGAGCGGCCGCTGCCGGAGATTGCCCGTATGCTTCACGTCTCTCACCTCGTCCAGGGCTCGGTCAGTCGATGGGATAGCGAGTTGCGTGTTCATGTGAGTCTGGTAGACGGCAAAAGCGGCTTCGAGTGCTGGTCGCAAGGCTATCGCGGGAACACCGGCAATCTATTCGGCTTGCAGGAAGACATCGCCCGCAGCGTGAGCCGCGAGCTTGCCGGCGCGCTCGACCGCGAGATCCGTTTGCCGGAGGCGCGCCGGACCACCCCGGACAAGGCAGCCTACGAACTCTATCTCCAGGGCCGCGCCCTGACCGCACGCGCGATCGGCGACGGCGTGCTGACCAAGGCCGTGGAACTGCTGGAGGCCTCGCTGGCGATCGATCCGGAGTTCGCCGCGTGCTGGACGGCACTGGCCGAAGCCCATGTCTACACCGTGGTCTACACCCCATGTCTT
>CAZSGS010000194.1:3734-5341 GCA_964606365.1 uncultured Wenzhouxiangella sp.
GGCTCGAGAAGTCGGCCCGCATGGCCGAGTGCGCAGCCAGGGCGATCGAACTGGATCCCGCTCAGGGACACGCGCGCGCCATGCTTGGGATCCACCGCTGGACCCGGAACGATCCGGTCGGGGCGCTCGATCTGGCGCACGAGGCCTACCGGCTCGAGCCCGACAATCCGGATGTTGCGTTGCGCCTGGGCTCGTTCCTGCTCTACATCGGCCGAACGCGCGAGGCGCTGCCCTACATCGAGGCCGCGATCGACCAGGATCCGGTCAACGGCCGCAATTTCGCGATGCTCTGCGTCGCTCAACTCAACATCGGTAATCTCGATGCGGCGATCAATGCCGGACAGCGCATGGTCGATCTCGGCCTGCCCTCGATGTGGCTGGCCGTGGCGGTGGCGGCAAGGGGCGAGCGAGAACGCGCGGTCGAGCTTTACCGACAAACGCGGTTGCTGATGAATACCGTGATCTTTCCGCCGGCAGGGACCAGGCCACTGACCGGAACGGCCCTGATGGTCTACTGGCAGATCGCAGCCCGGGGCGTGTGCGGCGGGCAGGCGGTCCATCGAAAAGCCTACTGCCTCATGCTCGACTATCTCCACGCAACGCTGCCGGACTCCGCCGACACGAGCATCGTGGCGCCGGCCATCTGGATGGGTTATGCCGACATGGTGTTCAAGACCCTGGGCACCCGCATCACCCCGGCCAACATGTATTGCCTGATGTCCTTGTGGGCCGATGTCGAGCCCATCCGCCAGGTCCGCCTTCACCCCGAGTTCCTCGCATTCGCCGAGCGCATCGGGCTGGTCGCTGCCTGGGAGAAGTACGGCTGGCCGGATTTGTTGCCTCAACCGGCTTGAACACGTTGGGACGTTTCGGCTCGGGTCGGCCAGGCATGGACAACGATGCGCTTGAGGACCGATCCGTACTGAGTCCAGAAGCCGGCGCTGTTGTAGTGGATTCCGTAGCGCCGGCAGATCTCTTGCACGCGCGGGGCGATCTCGGCGTAGCGCGGCGCCGGCATGTCGGGGAACAGGTGATGCTCGATCTGGTGGCTCAGGTGGCCGCTGAGGACGTGAAACCAGCGTCTACCTTCCAGGTTGCTCGATCCCTGGATCTGGCGCAGGTACCACTGGCCGCGGGTCTCGTCCTTGGTTTCCTGCCGGGTGAAGGTCTGGGCGTCCTCGGTAAAGTGCCCGCAGAAGATGATGGCGTTGGTCCACAGGTTGCGGATCAGGTTGGCGCACAGGTTGCCCAGCAGCACGCGCGGCCACTGCCAGAAGGCCAGCGCCGGAAAGAACACGTAATCCTTGAACAGCTGCCGCGATGCCTTGCGCAAGAACGGCCGCGCGCGCCGGGCCAGTTCCTTGCGGCCCATGCGGCCCTTGAAGTAGCGCCCCAGTTTGATGTCGTGGATGGCCACGCCCCACTGAAAGTTGATGGCCAGCAGCAGATACCAGAGCGGCTGCAGCAGCGCGGCCGGCGACCAGCGCTGCTCGGCGGTCAGGCGCAGCATGCCGTAGCCGTAGTCATGATCCTTGCCCAGAATGTTGGTGTAGTCGTGGTGCTCGACATTGTGCGAATTGATCCAGTGCTCGCGCGCGCAGACGATA
>CAZSGS010000195.1:0-5318 GCA_964606365.1 uncultured Wenzhouxiangella sp.
GCGGGAAGATCAGATCCTGACCGCCGCCGTGGATGTCGATGACCTCGCCCAGGTGGGCGGCGCTCATCGCCGAGCATTCGATGTGCCAGCCCGGGCGGCCGCGACCCCAGGGGCTGTCCCAGCCCGGCTGGGTTTCGTCGGAAGGTTTCCAGAGCACGAAATCACCCGGGTGGCGCTTGTAGGGCGCCACTTCCACGCGCGCGCCGGCGACCATCTCGCGCATATCGCGCCGCGACAGCTCACCATAGTCTTTCGAGCGCTCGATGCTGAACAGCACGTGGCCCTCGGCCTCGTAGGCGCAGTCCTGGTCCACCAGGCGCTCGATCATGGCAATGATCGCGTCGATGTGATCGGTGGCCCGCGGTTCGACCGTCGGTTGCCCCACGCCGAGCGCCGCCATGTCTTCATGGTAATGGTCGGTGAACTTGCTCGTGATCGTGTCGATCGGCACGCCCTGTTCGGCCGCGGCCTTGTTGATCTTGTCGTCGACGTCGGTGATGTTGCGGGCGTAGACCACTTTGGGGAAACGGCGCGAAAGCACCCGGTAGAGCAGGTCGAAGATGACCGCCGGCCTGGCATTGCCGATATGCGCGAAGTTGTAGACGGTGGGGCCGCAGGCGTACATCGTCACCCGTTCGGGGTCGAGCGGGACGAATTTCTCTTTCCGGCGGGTGAGCGTGTTGTAGATCTGGATGGTCATCGCTGAATGAACTGGCGGCGGGACGCTAGAATGGCAAGCTGTGAATTCTAACTGATCGAGGCTTTCACCCCCATGCCCAATCCCGAAGCGCTGCTCTACGCCCGCCACGTCGAACACCGGCGCGAGGAGATCGATGAGATTCTCACCGAGCTCGGCTACGACGGATTGCTGATTCATTCCGGCCGGCCGGAGAACCGCTTGTTCGACGATCAGCATCCGCCGTTTCGGGCGCACGCGCCCTTCGTGGCGCTCGCACCCCTGCCGTTCGCCGCCGACAGCCTGCTCGAACTGCGCCCGGGCGAAAAGCCGAAGCTGTGGTATTGCCAGCCCGACGACTTCTGGCACATGCCGCCCGACCCGCCGGGCGACTGGCTGACCGGCAGTCTGGACGTGGAAATCGTGCGCTCACCGGCCGATTGGGACGAGCGGTTTCGCCAGCAGCGCGCGCTGGCCGTCATCGGGGACGAACGCGCCCTGGGTGAATTGCTCGACGGCGCCGACCTCAACCCGCCCGAGTTGATGTGGCGCCTCGACCAGATACGCACGCGCAAGACGGCCTGGGAGCGCGATTGCGCCGAGCGCGCCAACCGCCTTGCCGTTGCCGGTCACCTGGCCGCCGCCGAGGCCTTCCGCGCCGGCAAGAGCGAGCTCGATATCCATCTCGCCTACCTGGCGGCCATGGGCACCGACCAGGACACCCTGCCGTACAACAGCATCGTCGCGCTCAACGAACACGGCGCGGTCCTGCACTACCAGCACCGCACGCCTGAGAGGCCCAGGCCGGTGCGCAGCTTCCTGATCGACGCGGGCGCCGACTGGCGCGGCTATGCCGCCGATATCACGCGCACCTGGACGCTGGATGAGCATCGCGAATTCGGCGATCTGATCGAAGCCGTGGACGCGGCGCAGCGTCGCCTGGTCGACCAGGTGAGGGCAGGGCGCAACTTCGTCGACCTGCACCGGGACGCCCACCGCGCGATCGCTGCCGTACTCGAGCAGGCCGGCATCGTGCGCATGCCGCCCGAGGAGCAGGTCGAGTCCGGCGTCAGCGCGCACTTCCTGCCGCACGGCCTCGGCCACTACATCGGCGCGCAGGTTCACGACGTGGCCGGCCTCAAGGACGAGCGCGGTGTGGATCTGCCGCCGCCGGAACGCTATCCCGCGCTTCGCCTGACGCGAGAACTCGAGCCGGGCAACGTCGTGACCGTCGAACCGGGCCTGTACTTCATCCCCAGTTTTCTCGAGAAGCTGCGCGCCAGCGAGCATGCCGCCCGGATCGATTGGCAGGCCGTCGAGCGCTTCACCCCATTCGGCGGTATTCGCATCGAGGACAACGTCCTGGTCAGCGAAGGCGAGCCGGTGAACTTCACCCGGCAGGCGTTTGCCGATGCAGGGGCCTGATCAGGCGTCGATCCCGCACGAGGTGCTCGTGCGGAGTCGCTGACGACTCATTCGCCGATGTCTTCGTTCCATAGCTCCGGAGACTCGGCGATGAAGCGATGCATCAAGGCGACGCACTCGTCGCTGTCGACCACGGTCACTTCCACGCCCCTGGCGCGCAGGTGGTCTTCGTCGCCCATGAACGTGCGGTTCTCGCCCACGATGACTTTCGGAATGCCGTAGAGCACGATGGCCCCCGAACACATCGGGCAGGGCGAGAGCGTGGTGTAGAGCGTGCTTTCGCGGTAAATTCTCGCCGGCTGCCGGCCGGCATTTTCCAGCGCATCCATTTCGCCGTGCAGCACGACGCTGCCCGACTGCACGCGTCGGTTGTGACCGCGTCCGATGATGCGTCCTTCGTGGACCAGTACCGAGCCGATGGGGATCCCGCCCTCGTCGAGCCCCAGGCGGGCTTGTTCTATCGCCGCTTCCATGAATGCGTCCATGACTTGTGCCTCATGCGTTGTCGGGGGGCGACCAGCATACTCGACCCGTCTGTAACCAAAATCCGGTTCCGGCGCTACAAGGGTCTACACATCCACGCCACAGCGAGGCAAGCCATCATGTTTCGATTCATTCTCCTGACCCTCCTGCTGCTGCCATTGGCAGTGAGCGCCGATAACGGTGATCTCGGAAAGGACAGCCGCTGGTTCGTCCAGGTCAACCTGGAAGCCATGCGCGGCGCCTCCGATGACGGCGCGCTCTACGGCTGGCTGCAGCGTGAGGTTATCGACGACCTCGAGAAGGAGTTTGGCGAAGGCAGCATTGGTGATTTCGATGGGGTCACCGTGTTCGGTATCGGCGACGACGGCGACGGATTGGGCATCGTGCTCGACGGTCGAATGAACGCGGCCATGCACGAGCGCCTGATCGAGCGACTGGCCGCCGAGCCGCTTTCCGACCGGGCCGGTGGCGATGCCTTCGTCATCGGCGCAAACGAAGAAATGGCCGAAGAATTCGATATCGAGTTCGACGAAGGCTCCTTGCTGCTCGGCTTTGGCGAGGATTCGTCGGCCTTCGTGACGACCAGCCGCGACCTGCTCGAGGGTTTTCTCGCCGGTGATCGTTTCCGCCCGATGACCGCCTCCGATCTGCTGATCGTCCGTGCCGAGCCGATGCTCTCCGGTGCGGTCGATACCGAGTCCATCGGTGAGGGCTACGGCAACTGGAACTCGCAAGTCATGCGCAACATCCGCCGTGCGGGCTTTGCCCTGGCCGATTCCGGCGGCGGTTATGAAGTTCAGGTCGAGCTCATCGCCATCGACGAGACCCAGGCCCAGGCCCTGCAGAACATCGTCCAGGGCGTTGTCGGGCTGCAGGCGCTGGCCGAGGAGGAGCCGGAAATGGCGTTCCTGTCGACCCTTCAGACCCGGCGCGACGGCGACCGCGTGAGCCTGTCGGTCGAAGTCGGCTCGAAAGAGCTGCTGGCTATCCTGGACTGATTGGCACGAGCGCCGGCGGTGAGCCCGGAACTTGAACGTGAACTGGTCAAGCGGGCCCGCTCGGGCTCGCTTGACGCGTTCGACGCGCTCATGCGCGAACACCAGCACCGGCTGTTCCGGTTCGTCCTGGTCCGTGGCGCCTGCGCCGCGGATGCCGAGGACATCGTCCAGGACACCTTCCTGGCGGCCTGGTGTCACCTCGGCGGCTATCGCGAGCGCTGGCGGTTTTCAACCTGGCTCTACACCATCGCCCGCCGCCAGGCGGCCGGGAGGCGCGCCGATCACGCACAGCTCCCCGATTCGCTCACCGATGCGGGCGAGCGTCCCGAAGAATCAGCCCAAAGCGGCCAGCGGCGCGACAATATCTGGCCGCTCGCGCGCGAACTGCTACCATCGGAATGGTTCGGCGTGCTGTGGCTTTACTATGCCGAGGATCGCAAGACGCGGGAAATCGCCCGAATCCTGGGCCGCTCCACGGCCTGGGTGAAGGTCGCGCTACACCGCTCGCGCCGGCGCCTGGCCGAACGAATCGATGCCGCGGACTGGTTGTCCGAGGAGGTCATCCCAAAATGAATCGACAGGATCTGGAAAATCGACTGCGCGCCGATGCCGGTCGCGTCCGCGCCGAGTGCCCGCCGCATCTGCGGCAGCGCGTGGCCGCCCGGATTCGCGACGAGGGGCGTCGATGGTCGCCGAATCGCTTCGGCTTCCCGGCAATGGCCGGCGCGCTGGCTGCCCTGGTTGCACTCGTTTCCGTGTGGATGCTGTGGCAACCGGCCGGGGTCGAGGAACGCGCTGTCGATGCGGCCGGGTTGAATGCCGCCCCGATCGTCGCCAGTTCTGATCGCCTGTTGGCCGCGCGTGAAGCGGCGCTCGAAGACGAGCGACAGCGGCTCGAGCGGGACCTGCGTTACCTGCGCGACCACGTCACGGCTACTTTCGATCGCAAACCCAACGGTTAGGGAATCCACCGAATCATCATGTCCAACCAATCCATCGGCCTCAACGACGAACTGCAGCAATACGTGCTCGATCACTCCCTGCGGGAATCCCCGCTTCTGGCGCAACTGCGCGAGGAGACGGCACAGCTGCCGGAACGCAACATGCAGATCGCGCCCGAGCAGGGCCAGTTCATGGCGCTGATGGCGCGCCTGATCGGCGCCAAGCGCTACATCGAGGTCGGTACCTTCACCGGCTACAGCGCCCTGGCCGTCACCCTGGCCATGCCCGAAGACGGCCGCGCCATCGCCTGCGACGTCAGCCGGGAATGGACGGACATCGCGCAGCGGTACTGGAAGGAAGCGGGGGTGGACGAACGCATCCTGCTCGAGCTGCGCCCGGCACTGAAGACGCTCGACGAGCTGCTGGTCTCGGGCTGCGAAGACACCTTCGACCTGGCCTTCATCGACGCCGACAAGAGCGGCTATATCGACTACTTCGAGCGCTGCCACGACCTCGTGCGGCCCGGCGGCCTGATCATGATCGATAACACGCTTTGGGACGGCAAGGTTGTCGATTCGGCCGAGTACGACGAGGACACCGAGGCGATTCGTGCCTTCAACGACTACCTGCGCCAACGCGAGGAAATCGATGTCTCCCTGGTGCCGATCGGTGACGGCCTGACGCTGGTGCGCAAGTCCGACGAGGTCTGATCCGGGCGCTCACGCCCGCCGTCTGCCGGCCGGCGGTTCATGCATGACGTGTCTCGGGCCCGGCGGATTCTCGGCTTCTGTGTC
>CAZSGS010000196.1:0-5276 GCA_964606365.1 uncultured Wenzhouxiangella sp.
TGGGACGCGGGCTTGCAGCAGGGCGACGTGCTGGTCCGCGCCAACGGCGCGAAGGTGGACAGTGCACGCGACCTGATGCAGCGCGTGGCGTCCACCAAGCCCGGCTCGGAGATCGAATTGGAGGTCATCCGCGGCAACCAGCTGTTCACGACCAGTGTGGAACTGATCCAGCAACCGCCGCCGCAGGATTAGCCTGGTTGGCTGGTTGGCTGGTTGGCTGGTTGGCTGGTTGGCTGGTTCGGCATCGTCACCCAACGGTGGGCGGCATGGCCGCGTCAACTGTGCAGGCACGCGAATCAGCGCCCTGACATCGCCGCACCGCGGCCCCGCAAGGTTTTCCGAGCCGAACCAGCCAACCAGCCGCTCATCCCGTCCCGAAGCCGTGCGATAATGCGCCGCCTCCACGCCCCAACGTGAGCCGCCACCGAAGATGAGCATCAAATCCGACCGCTGGATTCGCACCATGGCCGAGCAGCACGGGATGATCGAGCCGTTCGAGCCCGGCCAGGTCCGGCAGTCCCGCGACAACCGCAAGATTGTGTCATACGGCACGTCGAGCTACGGCTACGATGGGCGCTGCGCCAACGAATTCAAGATTTTCACCAACATCAACTCCGCCGTTGTCGACCCCAAGTCCTTCGACGAGAAGAGCTTCGTGGACTTCAGCGGCGATGCCTGCATCATTCCGCCCAATTCCTTCGCCCTGGCCCGCACGGTCGAGTACTTCCGCATTCCGCGCAACGTGCTGACCATCTGCCTGGGCAAGTCCACCTACGCCCGCTGCGGGATTATCGTCAACGTCACGCCGCTCGAGCCCGAGTGGGAGGGGCACGTCACCCTGGAGTTTTCCAATACCACGCCCCTGCCCGCGCGCGTCTATGCCAACGAGGGCGTGGCCCAGTTCCTGTTCCTGGAATCCGACGAGCCCTGCGAGACGTCCTACGCCGACCGGGCCGGGAAGTATATGGGGCAGCGGGGGGTGACGCTGCCGAAGGCGTAATAAACCGGAACCCTAATCCGTGATCCTGATCTTCGGCATCCGCACCTTCGCCTCGCGCGACTGGGTCGACAGGCGTCCGGCGACGCGGCGGGCGATCTCGCGGAATCGAATCGCGGCCGGGTGACCGGGATCGGCGACCACGATCGGGGTGCCTTCGTCGGTCGTTCGGCCCACGGCGGACTCCAGCGGCAGCTGGCCCAGGTTGGGCAGACCGGCTTCCCGGGCGATTCGCTCGCCGCCGCCGCGGCCGAAAACGGCATCCTCGTGGCCGCAGTTGGAACAGATATGGGTGCTCATGTTCTCGATGACGCCCAGAACGGGCACCTTGACCTTGTTGAACATCGCCACCGCCCGGCGGACGTCGTCGACGGCCACGTCCTGCGGCGTGGTCACCGTCACCGCCCCGGCCACGGGAATGCGCTGCGCCAGGGTGAGCTGGATGTCACCCGTACCCGGCGGCAGGTCGATGACGAGGTAGTCGAGCCCCTGCCAAAGGGTCTCCGACACCATCTGCTGCAACGCCTGGGTCGCCATGGGGCCGCGCCAGATCATGGCCTGGTCGGTATCGACCAGCACGCCGATGCTCATGACCTGTAGGCCGTGCGCCCGCATCGGCAGAATGCGGCGGTTCTCGGTCGTCTCCGGTCCGCCCGCCAGGCCGAGCATGCGCGGCTGGCTGGGGCCATAGATATCCGCGTCGAGCACGCCGACGCTCGCGCCTTCCGCAGCCAGCGCCAGGGCCAGGTTGGCGCTCACGGTGGACTTGCCCACCCCGCCCTTGCCCGAAGCCACGGCGATGATGTTGCGCACACCTTCGATCGGATCGAGCCCGCCCTGGACCGCGTGCTGCGGAATCTGCCAGTCGACGTCGACGGTCACTTCGTCGACCTCGCCACCGGCGCGCAGACGCTCGGTCACCATGCCGGACAGTTCGTCACGCCATCCCGCCGCCGGGTAGGCCAGGCGGATGTCGACGGCGGCGCGCCGATCGCTTACCACCACCCCGCGCACCGAATCGCCCAGCGGGCGGCCGGTGTTGGGATCCTCGATGGCGGCAACCAGGGACCTGACTTCGTCGTTGTTCATGCCGGATATCATCTGTCTGAATCTGGACTGATATTGTACCGGTTTGCTTGGTTCGCTCGTTCGCTAGTTGGCTAGTTCGGCAACCGACGGCCTGGCGGGGCGGCACGGCCGCGAGAGCCTGAAGCCGGCCGGCGAGTTGCCACCATTCACTCTGCGGCGAAGCCGCCCCGCCAATCGATCGGCGCCGAACCAGCCAACCAGCCAACAAGCAAACCAGTCAGACGCATGCGATAATCGTTTCGCGCCTCAAACCCAACTCAACGCCCGCTTACCATGATGACCCCGCGCCGCATTCTGGTCACCGCCGCCCTGCCCTATGCCAACGGCTCGATCCACATGGGGCACATGCTCGAGTACATCCAGACCGACATCTGGGCACGGTTCCAGCGCGCCATGGGCCACCAAGTGGTGTTCGCCTGGGCCGACGACGCCCACGGCACGCCGATCATGCTGCGCGCCGAAAAGGAAGGCACCACGCCCGAGGAACTGATCGAGCGGATGCACGCCGAGCACCTGAAGGATTTCGAGGACTTCGCGATATCCTTCGACAATTTCTCGTCGACCCACACCGACACCAACCGGGCGCTGGTCGAGCGCATCTGGTCGGCGCTCAAGGACCGCGGCGCGGTACGCACCGAAACGATCGAGCAGTACTACGACACCGAACGCGAGATGTTCCTGCCCGATCGCTTCATCAAGGGCAGCTGTCCGCGCTGCGGCGCCGAGGATCAGTACGGCGATTCATGCGAATCCTGCGGCGCGACCTACGATCCCACCGAGCTGGAGCACCCCAGATCGGTGGTCTCGGGCACGACGCCGGTAATGAAGAAGACCGAGCACTACTTCGTCACCCTGTCGGCCTTCGAAGACAGCCTGAAGGAATGGATCCGCTCGGGCACGCTGCAGAACGAGGTGGCGAACAAGCTCGAGGAATGGTTCGCCGACGGCCTGCGCGACTGGGATGTCACCCGCGACAAGCCCTACTTCGGCTTTCGCATCCCCGACACCGAAGACAAATTCTTCTACGTCTGGATGGATGCGCCGGTGGGGTATCTCGCCAGCTTCCTGGAACTGTGCGAACGGCACGGCTGGGATTTCGAGGACTGGTTGAGTCCCCACTCCAACGCCGAGATGCATCACTTCATCGGCAAGGACATCATCTATTTTCACTGCCTGTTCTGGCCCGCCATGCTCGAAGGCGCGGCGCTGAAACGCCCCACCGGCGTTTACGCCCATGGCTTCCTCACCGTCAACGGTACGAAGATGTCGAAGTCGCGCGGCACCTTCATCATGGCGCGCACCTGGCTCGAGCACCTGCACCCGGACCTTTTGCGCTACTACTTCGCCGCCAAGCTGGGCTCCGGCCTGGTCGATATCGACCTCAATTTCGAGGACTTCCGCTACCGCGTCAATGCCGACCTGGTCGGCAAGCTGATCAACATCGCCAGCCGCTCGGCCGGCTTCATCCACAAGTTCGGCGGCGGCAGGCTGGCGACCGAACTGCCCGATCCGGAGCTGCACCAGCGTTTCGTCGGCGAGCACCTCGCCATCACCGACGATTTCGAGAAGCGCAATTACCACTCGGCAATTCGTCGCATCATGGCCCTGGCCGACGAGGCCAACGTCTACATCAACGAACACGAGCCGTGGAAGCTGGCCAAGCAGGAAGGCCGCGAGGACGAGGTCGTGGCCATCTGCACCCAGGCAATCAACCTGTTCCGACTGCTGATGACCTGGCTTTCACCGGTCATTCCGCAAACCGCCGAAAAGGCCGCCGAGTTCCTCGATACCCGACTGGACGACTTCAGCCGGGTGGGTGAACCGCTGCTCGACCACGGGATCGGCAAGTTCAAGCCGCTGCTCACGCGGGTGGAGGAAAAGCAGACCGACGCATTGATCGAGGCCAGCAAGGCCTCGCTCGAAGCGACCGACAAGCAGCCTGAAGCAAGCGAGGCAGACGACAACGACATGATCCAGTTCGACGATTTCATGAAGGTGGACCTTCGCATCGCCCGTATCGAAAAGGCCGGAGAAGTCGAAGGTGCCGACAAGCTGCTGAAACTGCAGCTCGACCTGGGCGAACTCGGAAAACGCCAGGTCCTGGCCGGCATCCGGGGTCACTACGAACCGGGTGAGCTCGACGGCCGCTTGACCGTGGTCGTGGCCAACCTCGAACCGCGCAAGATGCGTTTTGGCACATCCGAGGGCATGGTGCTGGCCGCCAGCGGCGAGGACGGCCGGCCGTTCCTGCTCGAGCCCGACTCCGGCGCCAAACCCGGAATGCGGATCAAGTAGCCATCAGGCTGACCAATGGATCTGGTGCTGATCGTCATTTCGGCTGCGCTGATCAACAATTTCGTGCTGGTCCAGTTCCTGGGCCTGTGTCCCTTCATGGGCGTGTCCAACAGTGTTTCCTCGGCTTTCGGCATGTCCGTGGCCACCGCCTTCGTGCTGACCCTGGCCTCGGTGGCCAGCTTCACGATCACCGAGTGGCTGCTCATCCCGCTGGGGCTGGAGTACCTGCGCATCGTCGCCTTCATCCTGGTGATCGCCGCGCTCGTTCAGCTCACAGAAATCTACATGCGCCACAGCGCACCACTCCTGCATCGGGTGCTGGGCGTCTACCTGCCGCTGATCACGTCCAACTGCGCCGTGCTGGGCGTGGCCCTGCTCAACGTGCGCGAGCACAACAGCCTGGTCGAGTCGGCTTTCTACGGCTTCGGCGCCGCACTGGGTTTCGGCCTGGTGCTGGTGATGCTGGCCGCGGCGCGTGAGCGCATCGCCATGGCCGATGTCCCGGCCAGCTTCCGCGGCGCACCGATCGGCCTGATCACCGCCGGCCTGATGGCGCTGGCCTTCATGGGCTTTGCCGGTTTCGCCAGGCTCTGACCACCCCGGATCGAAGACACCCCGCTCACGGTCTGGCGACGAAGTAGTCGTTCTGATCGTCGTGTTCGAGCTGGTGCACCTCGATCGTGCCGAAGCCCGCTCGCGTCAGATAGTCGCGCGCCCGCTCGACGCCCCACATGGTGCCCAGGCCTTCGCCGCCCTGGGCCAGCGCCAACGGCATGGCGCCGATGGCCTCTGTTCACACCCTGCGCCTGGAGAAGGCCAAGCAGATGCTGGAGTCCGGCTGCCACTACCGTCGGCGCTTCCTCGGCCTGCGCAATGCGCTGGCCAGGCACCACGC
>CAZSGS010000197.1:0-5275 GCA_964606365.1 uncultured Wenzhouxiangella sp.
GGAGTGGGTGATCGGCGGCCAGGAGCGCGTCGGCCAGGGCTGGCGCATGCTCATGCACTGCCTGGCGGCCGGGCGTGCCATCTCGCTGCCGGCCCAGAGCGTGGCCAACGGCAAGCTCGCCTCGATGACCACCGGCGCCTACGCCCGGGTGCGATACCAGTTCAAGCAGCCCATCGGCCACTTCGAGGGCGTCGAAGAGCCGCTGGCGCGCATCGCGGGTGAAACCTATCGCATGGAAGCCGCGCACAAGCTGACGCTGAGCGCACTCGACCAGGGCGAGAAGCCGGTCGTCCTGTCGGCCATCCTCAAGGCCTACCTGACCGAGGCCAACCGTCGCGTGCTCAACGACGCCATGGATGTCCACGGCGGCAAGGGCGTGGTCGAGGGTCCCAACAACTACCTGGCGATCCCCTGGCAGTCGATTCCCGTTGCGATCACCGTCGAAGGCGCCAATATCCTGACGCGCTCGATGATCGTCTTCGGTCAGGGCGCGATTCGCTGCCACCCCTGGCTGCTCAAGGAAATGGAGTCGGCCGCCGACGACGACGCCAAGGCTTTCGACAGCGCCCTGTTCGGCCATATCGGCTTCGTGATTTCGAACTTCGTGCGTGCCCCGCTGCTGGGTCTGACCGGCGGCCTGCTCAGCCGCGCGCCGGTATCCGGCCCGACCGCCGGCCATTACCGCAGAATCAACCGGCTGAGCGCCTCCTTCACCCTGGTCGCCGACCTTTGCCTGCTCATACTGGGCGGCAAATTCAAGTTCAAGGAGAAGCTGTCGGGGCGCCTCGCCGATGCGCTGGCGCACCTGTACATGGCCTCGACCGTGCTGCGCCGCTTCGAGGACGACGGCCGTCCCGAGGAGGACTTGCCGCTGCTCGAATGGGCCGTCGCCGACAGCCTGCACCAGGCCGAGGACGCCCTCTACGGCGTGCTCCAGAACTTCCCGATCGGCGGCCTCGGCGGCATCCTGCGTCCCCTGCTCTTCCCCTGGGGCCGCCGGCATCACCCGGTCGAGCATCGCCCGGCGCACCAGCAGATAGCCGCTCATGCCGTCCAGCAGGGTTCTATCGATGTCGAAAATCGCCGATCTGCATCGCATGGCCCGCCTGATGATGGAAGACTCGCCCAGCCGCGAGCGACTGATCGCCGGCGCCTATCAGTCCAGGGCCGACGACGGCACCGGACTGGTGGCCCAGGCTTTCGAGGCGGTGCTCAAGGCCGCACCCGCGGAAATGGCGGTGCGCAACGCGCTCAAGGTCGTGCCCAGCCCGGTCAACGTCGACGAGGTGGTCACCAAGGCCGTCTCCGCCGGCGTCATCACCGAGGAACAGGGCACGGATCTCAAGCGGGCGCAGGAACTGACGGCGAAGGTCATCGCCGTCGACGAGTTCACGCCCGAGGAGATCGGCGGCGCGCAGGCCATGCAAGCGCCGGTCGCCAAGGCCAGCTGACGAGACGAGGACTCAGGGGTCAGGAGTCGGGGGTCAGGTAGAAGAAGGCGCAGCGGCTTTGTTCACCCCGATCCCTGAATCCTGACTCCCAGCCCCTTTCCAAACCAGATACAACAGGAACCGACACATGACGGATCACAAGCTCAAGGTAAGACGCGCCGCGGTGCTGGGCGCCGGGGTGATGGGTGCACAGATCGCCGCGCATCTGACCGCCGCCGGCATTCCGGTCGATCTCTACGACCTGCCCTCGGACGACGGCGACCGCAACAAACTCGCCGAGAAGGGTCGGCAGGGCCTGCTCAAGCTCAAGCCCGCGCCGCTGGCCAGCAAGGGACTGGCCGAGTTCATCCGCCCGCTCAATTTCGCCGACGATCTCGACAAGCTGGCCGAGTGCGACTTCATCATCGAAGCCGTGGCCGAGCGCATGGACATCAAGCGCGACCTGTACGGCAAGCTCGCGCCGCACGTTCGCGACGGCGCGGTCTTTGCCTCCAACACCTCGGGCCTGTCGATCACCGAGCTTTCGAAGGAGCTGCCCGAAGCCTTGCGTAGCCGCTTCTGCGGGGTTCATTTCTTCAACCCGCCGCGCTACATGCACCTCGTCGAGCTGATCCCGCACGCGGGCACCGACGAAACGGTCATGGACCTGCTCGAGGACTTCCTGACGCGCAACCTGGGCAAAGGGGTCGTGCGCTGCCGCGACACGGCCAACTTCATCGCCAACCGCGTCGGCATGTTCACGATGCTGTCGGTGATGCACCACGCAGAGCGACTGGACCTGGGCTTCGACACCGTCGACGCCATGACCGGCCCGGCGATCGGGCGGCCCAAGAGCGCCACCTTCCGCCTGGCCGACGTCGTCGGGCTCGATACCATGGGCAACGTCATCAACACGATGAAGGGCCAGCTCGAAGACGACCCCTGGCACGCCTGGTTCGAACAACCCGAGTGGCTGCAGAAGCTGATCGAAGCCGGCGCCCTGGGCCAGAAGGCCGGGGCCGGGGTATTCCGCAAGGACGGCAAGACCATCCGCGTGCTCGACCCGAAGTCCGGCGACTACCGCGACACCGACTACGGCCTGCCCGACGAGGTCAAGAAGATCCTGGCGATCAAGGACCCGGGCGAAAAGCTGGCCGAGCTGGCCAAGTGCGACAGCCCGCACACCGAATTCCTGTGGTCGATTCACCGCGACTTGTTCCACTACTGCGCCTACCATCTGGCCGAAATCGCCGACAGCGCGCGCGAAGTCGATCTGGCCATTCGCTGGGGCTACGGCTGGAAAGTCGGCCCGTTTGAAATCTGGCAGTCGGCCGGCTGGAAGAAGATGGCCGAACTGATCGGAGCCGACATCGACAACGGCGCGACAGGCGTCGAGGCCGGCCTGCCCGAGTGGGTCCGGCAGATCGAAGCCGCGCACACCCCCGAGGGTTCCTGGGCCGCGGACCAGGCGCGCTACCTGTCGCGCCCCGACCTGCCGGTATTCCAGCGGCAGTACCAGCCGGTCCGGCTGCTGGGCGAGCGAACCGACTCGGGCAAGACCGTGCACGAGACCGACTCGATCCGGCTGTGGACCCTGCACGACGACGTCCTGATCGCGAGCCTCAAGAGCAAGATGGCGGTCATCGACAACGGCGTGGTCGAGGGGCTCAACGCCGCCGTCGACCGCGCCGAATCGGACTTCGAGGGCCTCGTGATCTGGCAGCCCGACGGTCCCTTCTCGGCCGGCGCCAACCTCAAGGCCGCCGCCGAAGCGATCCAGAAGGGCGACTACGACAGCGTGCGCCAACTGGTCGCCGGCTTCCAGGCGGCCAACCTGCGCCTGCGCTACTCGTCGGTACCCACGGTCGCCGCGGTGCGCGGGCTTGCCCTGGGCGGCGGCCTGGAGCTGGCCATGCACACGGCCGTTCGCGTGGCGCACCTGGAAAGCTATATGGGCCTGGTCGAAGCCGGGGTCGGCCTCCTGCCGGCCGGCGGCGGGCTGGGTACGCTGGCGATGCAGATCGTCGAAGACGTCAAGGCCGGAGACACCTATCCCCTGCTCGAGAAGCGCTACAAGCAGGTCGCCATGGGCCAGGTCGCCGGCTCCGCCACGGAAGCGCGCGAAATGGGCTACCTGCGCGAACACGATCGTATCGTGCTGCACGAGCACGAGCTGCTGCACGCCGCCCACCACGAGGTGCGCGCCATGGCCGCGGCCGGCTTCCGTCCGCCGCTCGCCGGCGCGACGTTCCCCGCGGCCGGCGACGTCGGCATCGCCACGCTCAAGATGCTGCTGGCCAACATGCTCGAGGGCCACTTCATCTCCGAACACGACTACGAGATCGGCGCGCGCATCGCCACGGTCCTGTGCGGCGGCGAGATCGACCGTGGTTCGAAGGTCGACGAGGAATGGATCCACCGCCTCGAGCGCGAGCATTTCCTCGAGCTGGCCGCCATGGAAAAGACCCAGGAACGCGTGGCCCACATGCTCAAGACCGGCAAGCCGCTTAGAAACTGAACGGTTTCCGGTTTCCGGGTTCCGGAGCCCGCCCGGAACCCGGAAACCGGAAACCGGAACCCGAATCATTCAGATATCCAAGGACTCAAAACCATGAGCAACGCATACGTAGTCTCTGCCGTCCGCACCCCCGTCGCCCGGGCATTCAAGGGCGCTTTCCGCAATTACCGTCCCGACGACATGCTGGCCCACGTAATCCGCGAGTCGCTGGCCGAAGTGCCCGAACTGGACCCGGCCCGCGTCGAGGACGTGATCGTCGGCTGCGCCATGCCGGAGGCCGAACAGGGCATGAACGTCGCCCGCATCGGCGCCCTGCTGGCCGGTTTGCCGGATTCGGTGCCGGGCGTGACCGTCAACCGCTTCTGCTCTTCGGGCCTGCAGACGATTGCGATGGCCGCCGACCGGATTCGTCTCGGCGAAGCCGATGTGATGATCGCCGGGGGCACGGAAACGATGACCATGGTGCCGATGATGGGCCACAAGGTGGCCATGAACCCGAAGGTGTTCGAGAACGACAATGTCGGCATCGCCTACGGCATGGGCATCACCGCCGAGAAGGTGGCGAAGAGGTGGGACGTCTCGCGCGAGGACCAGGACGAGTTCGCCTACCGCTCCCACCAGAAAGCCGTCGCGGCCATCGACGGGGGCGAGTTCACCGAGATCCGCCCCGTGGCCGTGACCAACCGCGTACCCGGAGCCGACGGCACGATACGCGAGACCGAAACCGTGGTCGATACCGACGAGGGGCCGCGGCGCGATACCACGCCCGAGGCCCTGGGCAAGCTGCGCACCGTCTTCGACGCCAAGGGTACGGTGACCGCCGGCACCAGTTCGCAGATGTCCGACGGCGCCGGCGCGCTGGTCCTGGTTTCCGAGAAGGTCGTCAAGGAACTGAACCTCAAACCGCTGGCTGTGTTCCGCGGCTTTTCCGTGGCCGGCGTGCCGCCGGAGATCATGGGCATCGGCCCGATCGAGGCCATCCCGAAGGTGCTCAAGCAAACGGGTATCGGCAAGGACGAGCTGGACTGGATCGAACTCAATGAAGCCTTCGCCGCCCAGGCCCTGGCCGTGATCCGCAACACCGGACTCGATCCCGACAAGGTCAACCCGCTCGGCGGCGCCATCGCCCTCGGTCACCCGTTGGGCGCGACCGGCGCGATCCTGGCGGCCAAGCTCATCCACGGCCTCCACCGCCGCGACCAGCGCTACGGGATGGTCACAATGTGCATCGGCACGGGCATGGGTGCGGCCGGAATCTTCGAGCGGGTTTGAGATCGGGTAGGGTGCCCCCTCACGGGGGCAGCCCTCCCACACCACCGGGCATACG
>CAZSGS010000198.1:0-5240 GCA_964606365.1 uncultured Wenzhouxiangella sp.
GCCGATGACGAAGGCCACGTCGGCGGTGGAGAATTCGCTGTTGATGTCCTCCAGCTCGAACACCTCGTCATAGGGGACCTGGGCTTCGGCCAGCAGCACGTTCATGTGGCCCGGCATGCGCCCGGCGACCGGGTGGATGGCGAAGCTGACCTTCACGCCGCGCTCGGTCAGTAGTTCAGTCAGCTCCCAGATCTTGTGCTGCGCCTGGGCGACGGCCATGCCGTAGCCGGGCACGATGATTACCTTCTCGGCGTACGCCATCTGGATCGCCGCGTCGGTGGCGTCGATCGCCTTCATTTCGCCGCTTGCCGCTGCACCGCCGGCGTCCTCGTCGGCCTTGCCGAAACCGGCGAATAGCACGTTGGACAGCGGACGGTTCATGGCCTTGGCCATCAGCTGGGTCAGCAGGGCGCCGGCGATCATCATCGCCGGGTTCTGAAGCACGTAGCCCTCGAAGCCCACGGCCAGGCCGGTCAGCGCGTTGTAGAGCGAAATGACGACCGGCATGTCGGCGCCGCCGATGGGGACGGTGATCAGCAGGCCGGCCAGCAGGGCGGCCGCGAAGAATACGACGAGAACCGGCGTGGAAGCGCCCTGGACGATCAGCACCGCGCCCAGTATCAGAGTGGCCGCGAAGACCAGGAAGTTGAGCGCCTGCTGGCCGCTGAAGCGCCAGGTCTTGCGCATCCAGCCCTGCAGCTTGGCGAACGCGATCAGCGAACCGGTGAACGCGATCGAGCCGATAATGCCGCCCAGAACGGCCAGCACGATGGTGGCGAGGTCCATGGTCACGGTGCCGGCCGATGCCTTGAGCAACTCCACACCGGCAATGGCCGCCGCCGCGCCGCCGCCCATGCCGTTGTAGAGCGCGATCATTTGCGGCATGTCGGTCATGGCGACCTTCCTGGCCGTCCACCAGGCGGCAGCCGAGCCGATCGCGATGGCCACGATCATCAGCAGGTAATTGCCTTCGACGCTGGGGTGCACGAAGGTCACCAGGATGGCGACCAGCATGGCGACACCCGACCAGAGGATGCCACGTCGAGCCGTGACCGGCGAGCTCATGGCCTTGAGGCCGTAGATGAACATGACCGCGGCGATGAAGTATGCGGCCGGAATGATGAAGTCGAGTCCCGGGATCATCGCTTATTCCTTTTTCTTGCCGGACGAGCTGAACATCTCCAGCATGCGTTCGGTGACGACGTAGCCGCCGACGACGTTGCCGGCCGCCAGAACCACGGCGATGAAGCCGACAATGATCTCGGCCGAAGTGTCGGCCATGCCGAGGATCACCATGGCGCCGACGAGCACGATGCCGTGGATGAAGTTCGATCCGGACATCAGCGGTGTGTGCAGGATCGACGGCACCCGCGAGATCACTTCGACCCCGGTAAATGCCGCCAGCATGAAGATGTAAAGTGCGACCCAGCCTTCCATCAGGCGTCTCCTTCGTGGTTTGGGAGGGGTCAGGAGCCAGGGATCAGGGAAGAAACGCCGGCAGCCGGCCCCCTGAATCCTGAATCCTTCTCCCGTCTCTCATGGTGAAGCGCTCGATGCGCCTCAGCCCTTGAATTTCTCGTGCACGATCGCGCCCTCGTGGGCCAGCAGGCAGCCGGCGATGACGTCGTCTTCGGTGTCGACCTTCAGCCCGCCTTCCTCGTCGATCAGCAGCTTGACCAGGTTGTGGACGTTGCGGGCATACATCTCCGAGGCATGCAGCGGTGCCCGGCTGGGCAGGTTGGTCGGGCCGTGCACCAGGACGCCGCCGTGATTGACGGTTTCGCCGGCCTGGGTGAGTTCGCAATTGCCGCCGGTCTCGGCGGCAAGGTCGACGATCACGCTGCCCGGGGCCATGCCGTCGACCATCTCCCGCGTGATGATCTTCGGCGCCGGACGGCCCGGAATGGCGGCGGTGGAGATCACCGCGTCGGCCTTCGCCAGGTGCTTGGCGAGCGCATCGGCCTGCTGCTGGCGCTCGTCGTCGGTCAACTCGCGCGCGTAGCCGCCCTCGGATTCGGCATCCACGCCGGTGTCGATCATCTTCGCGCCCAGGGACTCGACCTGTTCGCGCGCGGCGGCGCGGATATCGTAGGCTTCCACCTGGGCGCCCAGGCGGCGGGCCGTGGCGATGGCCTGCAGGCCGGCCACGCCGGCGCCGATGACCACGACCTTGGCCGGGCGCAGGGTACCCGCGGCGGTGGTGAGCATCGGAAAAATGCGGGGTGCGATGTCGGCGGCGATGATGACCGCCTTGTAGCCGGCGATCGTCGCCTGCGAGGACAGCACGTCCATGGCCTGGGCGCGCGTGATGCGCGGCACCAGTTCCATCGCGATCAGCGACAGATCCCGTTCGGCGGCCGACTCGAGCGCTTCGAAATCCTGGTAGGGCGCGAGCTGCCCGATGACGACACTGCCCTTGCCCACATGCTCGAGCACTTCCGGATCGGGTCGCCTGACCGACAGCAGGATCTGGCACTGTTGGGCCAGTTCGGAGACGTCGTCGACGATCGTGCACTCGCCCCAGCTGTCGTCCGGGTGGCCGGATTCGATTCCGGCACCGGACTGCACCAGCACCTGGTGTCCGTCGGCGAGCAGCTTCGCTGCGGTGGGCGGATCCAGCGCCACGCGGCGCTCGCCGGGCGCGGTTTCCCGAACAATACCGATCTTGAGCGTCATGGGATTCCCTCGAGTATCTAGCGAAGAGTGTAGCCGGTCACAAGCGGCTTGTTCAATTGAGATTTGGTTTCACCTGCAGACCTTCTGAACCAATCTGCAACCAGTTCGAAACATGGATCACTTAGAATTCACGCCATGAGTATCTCACTTCCATTCCGAATTGCCTTCGCTTTCTCCGCCCTTTTTATTGCCACCGGCGCCTGGGCTGGTGAAAGCCCCGCCCAGTGGTACCAGGACGGCAAGAACCTCGTGTCCGAACGACGTGCCGCCAACGGTGAAGCGGGGACGGCGCGCAACGTCATCCTGTTCGTGGGTGACGGCATGAGCCTGGCGACGGTCGCCGCCGCGCGCATCCTCGAGGGTCAGATGCGTGGCGAATCCGGCGAGGCGAACGCGCTTCATTTCGAGGGTTTCCGCCACACCGGGCTGGCGAAAACCTACAACACCGACCAGCAGACGCCCGATTCGGCCGGCACCATGACGGCCATGGTCACCGGCGTCAAGAGCTACGCCGGGGCGATTTCGGTCGACCAGAACGCCAGCCGCGCCGATTGCGGCACGATGGCGGGAAACGAGCGCGTTTCTCTCCTGGACCTGGCCGAAACCGGCGGCATGAGAACCGGAATCGTGTCCAGCACGCGAATCACGCACGCCACGCCGGCAGCGCTCTACGCGCGTTCGGTCGATCGCGATTGGGAAACCGATCGCGGCATTCCGCCGTCCCAGCGGGACTCGGACTGCCGCGATATCGCCCTGCAGTTGATCGAGTATCCGTTCGGCACGATCGACGTGGTATTCGGCGGCGGCCGGCGTGCCTTCCTGCCGTCGGACGAAGCCGATCCGGAAGACCCGGATCAGCGTGGGCATCGCGGCGACGGCCGCAACCTGATCGAGGAATGGCAGGCCAGGCACGACGACGGCCGCTACGTCTGGAACCTGGAAGGTTTCGAGGCCCTCGGGCAGGACGACGGCCCGGTGCTGGGCCTGTTCGAGCCCAGCCACATGCACTACGAGCACGACCGGCCCGAAGACACGGCCGGCGAACCGTCCCTGGCCGACATGACCGCCAGGTCGCTCGAGTTGCTGGACGAGCCTGAAGGCGGTTTCTTCCTGATGGTCGAGGGCGGGCGCATCGACCATGCGCACCACGCCAACAATGCCTGGCGCGCCCTGACCGATGCGATCGCCTTCGCCGAGGCCGTGAAGCGTGCCGACGAAATGACCGGCGAGGATACGCTCATCATCGTCACGGCCGACCACGGCCATGCCCTGACGTTCAACGGCTACGGCAAGCGGGGCAACTCGATTGTCGGACTGGCCGAGCGCCCGGACAAGGACGGCGGCGCCCCGCGCCTGATGCGCGATGAGAACGATCGGCCGATGACCGTCCTCGGCTACGCCAACGGTCCCGGCTATCGCGGCGGAGAGCGGCCCGATTTCGAGGAAGTCGATCCGACCGACCCCGACTATCGGCAGGAGTCCGCGGTTGGCCTGTGGTCGGCCACCCATGCCGGCGAGGACGTTCCCGTCTACGCCCAGGGGCCGGGTGCGCCGGTCCTGCACGGCGTGTTCGAGCAGAACACCATCTTCCACGCCATCGTCCAGGCCGTGCGGCCCTTGCAAGAGCAGGCCGAAATGCTGGCCGCTGAGGACGGGCTTCCCGATTTTCGGCGCTTGAGCTGCCGCTTTCAGGAATCGGCTTCGAAGGACTGCTGAGCTTCCGCCAGGCGGCGAGGCGTGCCGATGTCGGCCCACCGGCCCGTGTAGTGCTCGCCGCCGACGCGCCCGGCGGCGATGGCTTGTTCCAGCACCGGTCTGAGGGCGCGCCGTCCCGGCGGCAACGCGTCGAACAAGCACGGATCGAATACGGCAATGCCGCTGAACGTCAGCCGGTTCCCACCACCTGATCGCACCTGCCCGCCGTCGAGCGCGAAGTCGCCTTTCGGGTGATGCGGCGGGTTGTCCACCAGGACCAGGTGGGCTGGTTGCGTGAAATCGGCATCGCGCAGTCGCTCGAAAGGATAGTCGGTCAGTACGTCGGCGCTGACGACCAGGAACGGCGAATTGCCGAGCATGGGCAGGGCCTGGACGATGCCACCGGCCGTTTCCAGTGCCCCCGGCGGTTCCTGCGAATAACGGATCGCCAGTCCGAAGGCGCGCCCGTTGCCGAGAAAGTCGACGATCTTCCTGCCCTGCCAGGCGACATTGACCACGATCTCCTCGAATCCGGCCGCCGCCAGCCTGTCGGCGTGATGCGCGATGAGCGGCTTGCCGCCGACTTCGAGCAGCGGCTTGGGTGTGGTGTCGGTCAGGGGGCGCAGGCGTTCGCCGCGGCCGGCGGCCAGGATCATCGCGCGCAAGGCGGGTCTCCGGATGAGCAGGAAGATTCTTTGCGGCCGCCTAGTGTACCCCGCCGCTCCCCCGCGCGAATGCGATCCGGTTCCGCCGTTGAGAAGTTCCTTGGCGGGTTTGCAGCAATTTGGTCGGCCGGGTAAGCTTTTCGCGGGGAGACATTCAAATGCCGGCCACCGCGCACGCGCCCGGGCCGTGAGGATGCATGCGCC
>CAZSGS010000199.1:0-5233 GCA_964606365.1 uncultured Wenzhouxiangella sp.
GCCATGGTCGCCTGGAAGGAGCCGGAACGGCGAACGTTGACCCGGCGTTCGCCGTCCTGAACCGGCTCGCGCGTGTAGGTCGGCCACAGCTTCATATCGCCGCTTCGTTCGGGCGCGGGTATGGCGCCGAACTCCTCGTCGATCAGCGTCAGTGCCCGCTCGGGCTCGAAATTGCCCGAAACAATGAGCACGGCGTTGTCGGGCTGGTAGTAGCGACGGTAGAACTCCTGCAGGCGCTCGACCGGAACGTTCTCGATATCGGCGCGCGCGCCGATGGTCGAGCGGCCGTAGCCGTGCCACAGGTAGGCGGTTGCCAGCACGCGCTGCATCAGTACGCCGATGGGGTTGGTCTCGCCGATCTCGAACTCGTTGCGGACGACCGTCATTTCCGACTCCAGGTCTTCGCCGTCGATCAGGGAATTGACCATGCGGTCGGCTTCCATGCGGATCGCCCACTCGAGGTTTTCCTCCCCTTTCGGCAGGGTCTGGAAATAGTTGGTCCGGTCGTACCAGGTGGTGCCGTTGGCGCGTCCGCCGCGTTCGGAAATCTCGGCCTTGATGTCCTGATGGTCGCTCGTGCCGTAGAACAGCATGTGCTCGAGCAGGTGGGCCATGCCGGTCTCACCATAGCTCTCGTGCTTGGAGCCGACGAAGTAAGTGATGTTGATCGTCGTCGTCGGCCGGCTGCCGTCGGGCATCAGCAGCACCTTCATGCCGTTGTCGAGCCGGTATTCGGTAATGCCTTCCACGCTGGTGACCGATTCGATGTCGCCGGCCTGGGCACCGGCCAGCAAGGGCAGCGTCAGGAGCAGTGAGAAAAGCCAAAGTCTGCCGTTACACGCAAGCTTCTGCATGGGAGAGTCTCCGTTCATGAGAATTGGATCGGGCGCCCATCATGCCGCATTGTTCGTCCGAAAGAGCGTGACGAAAGTCATGGTCAGTCAAATTAGGGTGCAGCACAGGGCGGGGCGTCAGCCGCCGGCTTCGTCGCCCCAGACCGATTCCAGGCGATCGTCCCGACCGCAGCGCCAGCGGTAATACTTGTAGCGAATCGAGTTCTTCTGGTAGTAGTCCTGGTGGTAGTCCTCGGCGGCGTAGAAGGCTTCAAAGGGCTCGATGGTGACTTCGATCGACCGCTCGAAGCGCCGCTCGATACGGCCCAGGCTCTCGCGCGCCAGGCGTTCCTGCCGCTCGTCGTGCACGAATATCGCCGGCCGGTAGCTCTCACCGCGGTCGCAGAACTGGCCGTCGCCGTCGAAAGGATCGACATTGGGCCAGTAGATTTCCAGCAGTTCCTCGTAGTCGACCTTTTCCGGATCATAGATCACCTGGACGACTTCCAGGTGACCGGTGCCGCCGCGAACGACCTGGTCGTAGGTGGGATTCTCGACCTGCCCGCCGCTGAAACCGGAAATCGTCTCGATCACACCGTCCACCTTGTCGTAGGGCGGCTCCATGCACCAGAAGCACCCCCCGGCAAAGGTCGCCCGGGCATAATCCATCTCATCCGCCCCGGCCGCTTGCGCGCCTGCAAGCAGGATGAACGCGACTGCTGCGGTGAAGGTATTCAGCGATCTGCGTTTGTCTGCGTTCATCCGAGCTTCCACTGGTTCACCCGGCCTGGCGCAGCTCGGGCAGCGATTCGCCTTCGGGCACGAAATCGAGCGCCACCCCGTTGTTGCACCAGCGCTTGCCGGTCGGCTCGGGACCGTCGTCGAAGACATGGCCCTGGTGGCCGCCGCAGCGTGCGCAGTGATACTCGGTGCGCGGCCAGATCAGGCGGAAATCCTTGCGGGTCTGCATGTGATCGGGATGAATGGGCTGGTAGAAGCTGGGCCAGCCGGTTCCGGATTCGAACTTGTGTTCGTGCGAGAACAGGGGCAGGAAGCAGCCGGCGCAAATGTAGGTGCCCGCGCGTTTTTCGTCATTGAGCCGGCTGCTGCCGGCGCGTTCGGTGCCTTCGCGGCGCAGAACGCGATACTCTTCGTCGGTCAGGATCTCGCGCCAGCGCGCGTCACCCAGGTCGAGCGGTTCGAACGACATCGGTATCGAGGGCATAGTTTCTCCACCAAGACTGCGAGTGGGCAGGCCGCCCAGCCAGAGCAGCGGCAGCGAACCCGCTGCCAGCTCCAGCATACGCCTGCGAGAACGATTTCGGAGCGATGATTTCATGTCGTGATTGGATCAGATCGGGTGTCAGTAGTTCGTCAATACCAGTTGATGCAACCATGGAATGCACGGAAATCACGGATCCCCTCCGCAGGAAATGCCCGCGCAGAGTTGTTCAGAGGTTCATTAAAGCATGAACGCCAGCAGCATGGCGGTGCCGAGAAAAGAAAAGAAGCCGGCCACGTCGGTGATGGTGGTCAGGATGATCGACGAGGCCGTGGCGGGATCCTGGCCCAGGCGGGTCAGGATCATCGGCACCAGCGCGCCGGCGATGCCGGCGGCGAGCATGGACATGATCATCGCCACGGCGATCACCAGCGCCAGGCCGAGACTCTGGCTCCACACGTAAACCGCCACTCCGCAGGTCACCGCCAGCGCCAGGCCGTTGATCAGGCCGACCAGGATTTCCTTGTTGAGCACCGAACGCCACTGGCGGATGCCGACCTCGCGCAGGGCCAGGCCGCGCATCGTCACCGCCAGGGCCTGGGCGCCGGCATTGCCGGACTGGCCGGCGACCACCGGCAGCAGGACGGCCAGCGCCGTGAACTGGGCGATCAGGTTCTCGAACAGGCCGACGACCGAAGCGGCCAGAAAGGCGGTCAGCAGGTTGATGTGCAGCCAGGGCAGGCGGCGCCGGATGGCGAAACCCGGCAGCGACAAGGCGCGTTCTTCGGGGCTGGCGCCGACCATCTTCTGCATGTCGGCGGTGGCGACGTCCTCGATGGCGCGAAACAGGCTGCGATAGCGCACCACGCCGGTCAGTCGGCCCTCGGCATCGACGACCGGTACCGAGTCCCGGCGCGAGCGCTCGAGCAATTCGACCAGTTCCTCGCGATTCGTCTCGGGGGTGACGGTTTCTCCGGCCGCTTGCAGGTATTCGCGCACCGGCTCGTCCTGGCCCGCCAGCGCCAGGTCCTGGATATCCACGCGGCCGGCCAGCCGGGCGTCGGGTGTGACGACGAACAGCGAGCGCAGGTCGCGAATCGTCGAATCCTGCAGGCGTTTGAGCGCCTTGCCGACGGTGATGTCCGCCTTGACGGCGAGGAAGGCGCGGTCCATGAGGCGACCGGCCGACTCGTCGGGAAACGACAGCAGACGTTCGAGGTCCTTTCTGCTCGTCGCCGTCAGGGATGCGAGCAGCTCCTCGCGTTTGTCATCCGGTAGCTGCGCCAGCACGGTGACGGCCAGCCTGGGAATCGCCCGCTCGAGAATTTCCAGTTGCGACTCGCGTGGCAGGCGCTCGAACACCGACAGCGCCTTGGCCGGGCTGAGGTACTCCATGGTCACGGCCAGGGCGGTCGGGTCCAGGCCGGAGACGATCGGCTCGAGCCGGTCGTCGGGAAGGATTTCGAGTTCGTCTGCGGCAACGACCGGGTGGCGCCTGAGAAACTCGCTCTCGACTGTGGCGTTCATCGCCGCGTCCCCCGCAGGCCGAACAGGTCGCCCAGGCAGATGCCCATGATCCGGAAATACTGCCGCGTCAGTTCGCCGAGGCCGTCGCCCAGGCCGGAATCGGATGCATGCATCGAGCCCAGCGCCCGCACGAGCCGGGCGCGGGAAATCGAACCCAGCAAGTGACCGAGCTCGTCGATGACCGGCAACTCGGCGTGCTCGAGCCATTCGGCATAGTCGCGGGCGCTCGACAGCGTCGTCTCGGCGCGCAAGGGCTTGACGGCGACGAGGCATTCCTTGAGCCGCAAGCGGTTCGAACGCGCCGCCAGCGCGCGACCGAGGTCGAGGCGACCCAGGAAATGGCCTTCGCCATCGACCAGCCAGATCACCCGTTCGGTTTCCGGCTCCTGGCCGCGCAGCACCTCGACGGCTTCGGCCAGCGGCATATCGGCATCGAGGTGCATCGCTGCCGGGTTGAGTGTCGCGCCCACGGTGCCGGCCGGGAAGACCACGAGCCGTCGCAGCGTGCGGCGCCTGCGCCGGTTGGGCAAAGCGGCCAGGATCCGGGACCGGCGGCCGGCATCGACCTGCAGCAGGATGGCGAGCGCGTGATCCAGGCTGGCCGCCGAGAGCCAGGCAGCAATGCGCTCGTCGCTGCGGCCGGAAAATACGCGCATGCCCACACCGTGCGGTAGGCGCGCGAGTACGACCGAGCCGACCTCGTCGGGTAGCTCTTCGATTGCCTGCATGGTTTCCTCGCCGCCGAGGCGGGCGAGATGGGCGGCCACTTCATCGGGAAATCGGCGGGCATAGGCAAGTCGCAGCGGGTTGGCGGAGCTCATCGGATCAGTCTCCGGACGGTGGGTCGGTCAGCAGCACCACCCGACCACTCGTCAGGCGCGCGGCCGGAATCGCCACCAGACCTTCGTTGGTCGCCAGGGTCAGTCCCGTGCGACGGATCTCGACGATTTCTCCCTCGTCCTCGTCGATACGCAGCCGGTCTCCGGTCGAGTAGCGGTCCAGTTCGGGCTGGGCCATGAGGTTGGCGACGTACTGCCGCGCGCCGAGCGCGAAGGCGATGGAGAGGCCGCCAAGCAGAGCGGCGAGAACGAGCAGGGAAAGCTGGGTAATGAAGGAAATGTCGATGCCGATCTGCTGCAGGCCGGTCACGAAGGCGATCAGGACAATGCCGACCTGGGCGAGTCGCGGCAACAGTGAATTGGCGTCGCCCCGCGCCATCAGGCTGGCGCCGAGGTTGCGAACGAGCGTGCCCAGTACCATGCCTGCCCCGATGATCAGCAGGCCGAGGACGAACCGCGGAACGTAGGCCAGCACGGCATCCAGCCAGCCGCTGACCTGGTCGATGTCGAGCAGCCTGACGGCGATGATGATCGCCAGTGAAAGCACCACGATGAATGCGAGCAGGGAGAGGCCCCGCTGGAACACCGGCGATATGTGGCTGCGTTCGCGGCCGCCGTAGCGCGCCGCCGCGCGGTCGGTCAGCGAGAGCAGTCGTCGGGTCCCGGCGGCGGCGAGCTTGCCGAGCCCGATCCCGAGTATCAGCACGGCCACCGCGGCCAGTTCGGGATAGGCGTGGATCAGGTCTCTGAGCATCATTCTTCTCCGCCCGCTTCGGGGTGCCGGAGGCCGCGGATCGCGGTGGTCGGCTTGC
>CAZSGS010000200.1:0-5192 GCA_964606365.1 uncultured Wenzhouxiangella sp.
GCAGGTCCACGCCGACGGCGGCGAGATCGAGTTTCGCGCCTCCGAGCACGGGCTTTCCGGTCTCGGCTGGATCGTCGAGGTACCCTGGCTGCAGTCCTATTGCTGGCAGGCGCTGGAAACGATCGACGGCGTCGAACTGATCGCACCGGGCTGCGTCAGCGGCTTCAGCCAGCGCGACGACCACGTCCGCCTGGAACTCGAAGGTGGCCAGATCCTCCGATCCCGCCTGCTGGTCGCCGCCGACGGCGCGCGCAGCCGCCTGCGGCAAATGGCCGGTATCACCACCGACCTGTGGCACTACAACCAGCAGGCCCTGGTTTGCCATATCGAAACCGAACGACCCAATGGTGGCATCGCCTGGCAGCGATTTACCGAACACGGCCCGCTCGCCCTGCTGCCGCTGGCCGACGGCCGCTCGTCGATCGTCTGGTCGCAACCGGCACGGCGAGCGGGCGAGCTCAAGGCGCTTGACGAAGCCGGGTTGCTGGCCGAACTCAACGCCTGCCAGGACAGCCCCTTCGGCCAGGCAACGGCGGCAACGAGCCGCTACGCCTTTCCCCTGATCCGCCGCCAGGCAAAGAACCTGGTCTCCGGGCGCCTGGTCCTGCTCGGCGATGCCGCCCGCAACGTCCATCCCCTGGCCGGTCAGGGCCTGAACCTGGGTCTGATGGACGCGGCCGCGCTGGCCGAGGTGCTGAGCGACCCGACCGCGGGGCACGAGCCCGGGCGCGCGCTCGGCCACTATGAACGCTGGCGCCTCAGCGGCGGCGGCCTGGTGGCCGGCGGCATCCACGCCATCAACGAGTTCACCCGCGCCGGCCCCGGGCGCGCCCTCGCCGGCCTGGGTTTCTCCGCGGCCGGCGGGCTCTGGCCGCTGCGCGAGGCCTTCGTCGAACACGCCTGCGGCCTCGACCGCGACAGCCCGAAACTGGCCCGAGGCGCGCGATAGTCCGATGAACGCACCCTCGCCCCTGAAGGCTGCGGTACTGGTCCTGGCCGGCGCCATCATGCTCAGCTTCGCGGCGATCTTCGCGCGCCTGACGGGCATGCCGCCCACCACTTCGGGCTTCTACCGGATGGTCTTCGGCTGCCTGGCCTTCGCCGCGCTGCTCGCGCTGCGCCCGGAAATGCGCACCGGCTGGCGCGACAATTGGGCCGGCTCTTTCCTGATCGGCGCCTTCTTCGCCGCCGATATCTGGTTCTGGCACCGCGCCATCGACTACATCGGCCCGGGCCTGTCGACCCTGCTGGCCAATTTCCAGGTCTTCCTGCTGACGGCCATTGGCGTGATCTGGATGCGCGAACGCGTAGGCTGGCGCTTTGCAACGGGCCTGGGGCTCGCCATGGGCGGCCTGTGGCTGCTGTTCGGCCGCGACTGGGCCAACCTGCCGCCGGATTACCGACTCGGCGTCATGCTCGGGCTGCTCACCGCCCTCGCCTACGCGCTCTACCTGCTCAGCCTCCGGGGCTTCCAGATCCGCCACGGCCACATCCGGCCCGAGGCGAGGTTGCTGCAATCGACCTTCTTCTGCGCGCTGATCCTGGGGGCGGCCAACCTGCTCGAAGGCAACAGCTTCGACATCCCGTCCTGGCAGGCACTGGTCGCCCTGATCGGCCTGGGTCTCGTCTGCCAGGTGCTGGGCTGGCTTTCGATCACCCGCGGCATGCCCTTCCTCCCGGCCGGCCTGGTCGGCCTGCTGCTGCTCATCCAGCCGGCCAGCTCGGTGCTGTGGGACTACATCATCTTCGGCCTGAGGCTGGATGCCTGGCAGTTGACCGGCATCGCCCTGGCCCTGGTCGGCATCTACTTCGGCCTGCGCTCGGCATCCAGGCGCAAGCTGGGATAACGCGCGTGGTGCCGGCATCCTTTTGTCTCACGCAAAGACTCAGAAACGCAATGGTCACAAGGAAATACCAGAAAGGCTGCAACGCTCGGCTACCGCTCGCGTAGGTCGGGAGTCGCATCCCCGACGGACGAGGTCTCGGATCTCCCCACACACACGATTGTCACGTGTGTCCCAATCCGATCGATACCCGCGTAGGTCGCGGTCGCATCCGCGACGGTCGACATTTCAATCTTGGTCACACGTCAGTTCTGCCTCGCGCAGAGACGCAAAGAACGCAGAGTTCCCCGGAGAAAACAGATTGGAGACCGCGAGCCCGGTCTATCCACGCTCCGTTCGGGATTGAATTGTGCGTGAGCGTCGCCTGCACAGGGCGACTGGTCATCCGTTTCGAGAACCTCATCACAGAAGCAGGTTCAGGGCGTAGGAAATATCTGTATCCACAACGAGTAAATTTCCTACTTGACTTGGCTCCGGTAGGCGCGACAATCATGCACACGGGAAGGGATCAAAGTTGGCTCGAGCAGGAGGGACGAATGATGTGTCTCAACAATTTTTTTCAATAAGAAACTGGCATCAGCAAACTCTACTGGGTTTGATCGCAGTCCTGGCCGCCGGTCTGGCGCTGATAGCAAATGCAGCCGATGACCCGTGCAAGCTACAGACATCACAGTCGCTCAGGGAAACCCAAATGTTTTCGGGACAGTTGAATTGGAAGATCAATTCCCACGGCGTCTTGTCAATTGCGATTACTCCAAATGGCTCAAATCGAGTCGAATTCATCTACCGGCTTGCAACGATCGAAGACGGCGCCGTCGACTCGGTCACGAATGGTTGGCCGAAGCCAGGCAGCAGTGGGACCGTTGTACGCTCGGAAACCTTCAAAAGTGATTTGCTGGAGATTTCCTTCGACAAGGCAACAGACCTTGCCACGTTTTACACGGATCCGTTCGACTGTGGCGACCTCTCGTTCGAAAGCGAAGACATCGAGTTGAGTGCGTTGAGTTTCAACCAACTGCCAGACGAAACGGAATCCCAACAATCACAAACAATTCAGGCCATTACGGACAGACCTCTAATCTGGAAGGCTCAAGATCTCGAACGCCGCAGTAGCTTCTCGGAAAACAACTCGACAAATGACTCCCTGTCGTGCAAAGCAGGCGGCCCGGGCACATTTTCCTGCAGTATTGATTCTGGCGGCCATTGATTGACGAAGAACCTGCATCCACCTCCGTGAGCGCAGCCGCTCCGTTCTCAAGACGAGGCATCTGACTTGCGCACGCGTTGCTGCACGAGTTCATGACTGGACGGTCGTTCACGAGAGATGTGACCGCAACCTACAGACGCCAGTCAATCGGCGCCACGCCGCGGCTCTCGAGCCACTGATTGGCTTTCGAGAAATGCCGGCAGCCGAGAAAGCCGCGGTGGGCCGAGAGCGGCGATGGGTGCGGGGCCTCGAGGACCAGGTGGCGCTGGCGGTCGATTCCGGCGCCCTTTCTCTGCGCCTGGCTGCCCCATAGCAGGAAGACGACATTGTCGCGCTGTTCATTGACGGCGCGCACCGCCGCGTCGGTGAACTGCTCCCAGCCCTTGCCCTGGTGCGAACCGGCATTGCCGCGCTCGACGGTGAGCACGGCATTGAGCAGCAGCACGCCCCGGTCGGCCCAGGCCTGCAGACAACCGTGGCCGGGCGGCGAGTAGCCGAGGTCGGACTCGATTTCCTTGAAGATGTTGACCAGCGACGGCGGCGGTCGCACGCCGGCCTGGACCGAAAAGCACAGCCCGTGCGCCTGGCCGGGCCCGTGGTAGGGGTCCTGTCCGAGGATCACCGCCTTGACCTTGGTCAGGGGCGTTGAATCGAGCGCGTTGAAGATCCGGTCCCCGGGCGGGTAGATCGTGGCCCCTGAGCGCTTGCGCGCCAGCAGGAAGGCGCGCAGGCGCTGCATGTAGTCCTTGTCGAACTCGCCGCCGATGGCTTGGAGCCATTCGGGGTGGAGTTGGATGGCGCGATGTTCTGACATACGGTTCGCTCGTTTGCTGGTTGGCTGGTTGGCTGGTCGCGGCCACAACTAGCTAACCAGCGAACCAGTCAACACTCCGAGCCGGTTATCATAAGGCAACACTCGCTTGAATCTACCGCAATACCCCCGGAGACACCCATGGCAATCCAGACCGATGCGGTCATCGTCGGCGCAGGCCCGGTCGGCCTGTTCCAGGTTTTCGAGCTCGGGCTGCTCGGCCTCAAGTGCGAGCTGGTCGACAGCCTGCCCCAGGTGGGCGGCCAGTGCGCCGAACTCTACCCGGAAAAGCCGATCTACGACATTCCGGCCTGCCCGGAAATCGGTGCGCAGGAGCTGATCGACAAGCTGATGCAGCAGATCAAGCCGTTTCATGCCGGCATCCATCTCGGCCAGCGCGTGGAGAAGTTCGAAAAGCGCGACGACGGCCGCTTCACCGTGATCACCTCGGCCGGCACGGAATTCGACGCCGGCGCGGTCATCATCGCCGCCGGCCTGGGCGCCTTCCAGGCACGCAAGCTCAAGGCCAAGGGCATCGACGAAGTCACCAGCGACCAGATCCACTACAAGGTCACCAATCGGGAGTACTTCCGCGGCAAGCGCCTGCTGATCCTCGGCGGCGGCGACTCGGCGCTGGACTGGACCATGGACCTGACCGAGATCGCCGAGTCGGTGGAGCTGATCCACCGCAGACAGGAATACCGGGGCGCGGCCGCCTCGGTGGAGAAGGTGCGCGCGCTGGCCGCCGAGGGCAAGGTGCGCGAGCGCCAGGGCATCATCACCCAGGTGCACAGCGAGGACGGGCGCTTTACCGGCTTCGACCTGATCGACCTCGAGCGCAACAAGTCCACGGTCGAGGGCGACGAAGTGCTGGTCTTCTGGGGCCTGGCGCCGGATCTCGGACCGATCGCGGACTGGGGCCTCGACCTCGAAAAGAAGCAGATCCCGGTCGACACCGAGAAATTCCAGACCTCGATCGAGGGCGTATTCGCCATCGGCGACGTCAACACCTATCCCGGCAAGAAGAAATTCATCCTGTCGGGCTTCCACGAAGCCGCCCTGGCGGCCTTCGGCGTCCAGAAGCACGTCTACCCCGACGCGCGCCAGTTCGTGCAGTACACCACCACCTCGCCGATCATGCACAAGCGATTGGGGGTGGCGGACGAATAGGACGGCCACCCCCGCCGTTGGCCAATGCCCGCGTAGGTCGGGGCCGCGTCCCCGACGGACGAGGGATTGGATCTGTACACGCGTAGCTACATGTGTTCAAGACTGCTAGTGTACCCCGTCACTCATATTGTGACTTATAGCGAGTGCCTCAGGGGCCAGA
>CAZSGS010000201.1:0-5172 GCA_964606365.1 uncultured Wenzhouxiangella sp.
CTCGGGCGGGTAGCCGGCTTCCTCGGTCAGCAGCTTGTAGGCGCGCGCCAGGCACTCGACCATGTGCGCGGCATGGTCGGCCTGGCCCTCCTCGTCGAACGCCATGACCACCACGGCCGCGCCGTAGCGGCGTATCCTGCGCGCCTCTTTGAGGAATGCTTCCTCGCCTTCCTTGAGGCTGATCGAATTGACCACACCCTTACCCTGCAGACAGCGCAGGCCGGCTTCGATCACGCTCCACTTGGAAGAGTCGATCATCACCGGCACGCGCGCGATATCGGGCTCGGCCGCGATCAGGTTGAGAAAGTCGACCATTGCCTGCTCGGAATCCAGCAGGCCCTCGTCCATGTTGACGTCGATGATCTGGGCGCCGTTTTCGACCTGCTGCAGGGCGACCTCGACGGCCTCCTCGTACTTTTCATCCGCGATCAGGCGCTTGAACCGGGCCGAGCCGGTGACGTTGGTGCGCTCGCCGATGTTGACGAAGTTGAGTTCCGGCGTGATCACCAGCGGCTCGAGGCCGCTCAGTCGGGTGTAGCGCTTGTCGTGCTTGTTCTCGTTCATGCCGCTTCTTGATGTCGGATGGGTCGGGGGGTGTGGCCTTCGATCACCTTGCCGATCGCGGCCAGGTGTTCGGGCGTCGTACCACAGCAGCCGCCGATGATGTTGACCAGGCCGTCGCGGGCGAAACCTTCGATGATTTCGGCCATCTCGTCTGGGGTCTGGTCGTACTCTCCGAACTCATTGGGCAGCCCGGCGTTGGGATGCGCCGAGACCAGGCAGTCGGCCACGCGCGAGAGCGACTTGATGTGCGGCTTGAGCTGGTCGGCGCCCAGGGCGCAGTTGAAGCCCACCGAGAAAGGCTCGGCGTGGGCGACGGAATAGTAGAAGGCCTCCGGCGTCTGCCCCGACAACGTGCGCCCGGATGCGTCGGTGATGGTTCCCGAGATCATCAGCGGCCAGCGCTCGCCGCGACGTTCGAACTCCTCGTGGACGGCATAGATCGCCGCCTTGGCGTTGAGGGTGTCGAAAATGGTCTCGATCAGGATGAGATCGCTGCCGCCGTCGAGCAAGCCGCGTGCGGCTTCCGTGTAGGCGTCCACGAGTCTGGCGAAGTCGACATTTCGATAACCCGGGCTGGAGACGTCCGGGGAAATGGAAGCGGTGCGGTTGGTCGGCCCGATCACACCCACCACGTAGCGCCGCCGCCCGGTTTTCTCCGACGACTCGTCGCAGGCTGCGCGGGCAAGCCTGGCGGCCTCGCGGTTGATTTCCTCCGACCGGTCCTCGAGGGCGTAGTCGGCCTGACTGATGCGGTTGGCGTTGAAGGTGTTGGTCTCGACCAGGTCGCAGCCCACCTCGAGGAAATCGTTGTGGATGCGCGTGATCAGCTCGGGCTTGGTCAGGGTCAGCAGGTCGTTGTTGCCCTTGAGGTCGTCACCGTGATCGGCAAATCGTTTGCCGCGAAAGGCGGCCTCGTCGAGCCGCTCGTTCTGGATCATCGTTCCCATGGCGCCGTCGAGCAGCAGGATGCGTTGCTCGAGCGCTCCGAACAGCGCCTCGACGCCATCGGGGTCGTGCCATTGAAGCTGGGTCATGCCTTCTCCGCGAGAAATGTGATGATTTCGAAATTGGGCGATTTGCGTTCGACCGAGGTGACGTCGCAGAACGCGCTGCGCAGCCCGGCCTCTTTCAGCATCGATGCCAGGCGCCTGGGCGCGAAGCCGCTGTTGGCGTGGCCGAAGGTCTTGACCTGCGCACTGTGGCGATGCGACTTCAAGGTCGCCCCGACCAGTCGGCCGCCGGGCTTCATCGTGCGTGCCGCCTCGATCAGGGCCTGCTGCGGCTGCTCGCTGTAGGTCAGCGCGTGCAGCATCAGTACGCTGTCATAGCTGTCGTCGTCGAAGGGAAGGGCGTGCATGTCGCCGAGATGGAAGCGGACGTTGGCGAAGGCTTTCACGCGCTCGCGGCCGGCGGCGACGACTTTTTCGGATACGTCCATGCAGTCGATCGACGCCGCCTGGCGGGCGAGCAGTTCGCCCATCACGCCGTCGCCGGAGGCGATATCGAGGACGCGCCCGAGCGACAGCAGCTGCACCAGGGCTCGTGTCGTCGCCTCCCAGGTGCGCCCCGGCGAGTAGTGGCGCTCCATGTCGCCGGCGACCGTGTCCGGCCAGTTGCGCCCCGCTGCGCGCTGCGCCGTGATTTCGGGCAGGCGCTCGGCATCGGTGGCCACGACGGCATCGTCGAGATCGTCCCGAAACATGGCCCACAGGCGGTGGAGGCCGGGGTTGTCATCGGGGTTGCCCAGCCGGTAGTAGACGGACACGCCGTCGCGCCGGTCCACCACCAGCCCGGCCTCGCGCAGCCGGGCCAGGTGCGTGGACACGCGCGGCTGCGCCAGGCGGGTGATCTGCGCCAGCTCGGCCACCGTCAGTTCCTCGGTCTCCAGCAGCGCCAGCAGCCTCAGCCGGGTGGCATCCCCCAGCAGGCTGCACAGTCTTCCGACGCGCTCCAGGTCGATGACTATATCCTTTTATCGCGATTGAAAGATATTCTAGATTAGTTGTACCGTCAGCTTTTTGCAACCGATTCCATGAGCCTGGCCCGCCGAGGGTTGCCAGTTTGCCTGGCGGGAAAGCGATGAATCGGTTGATCTCGAATGACGGCTGCTTCCGGCCTGAACCACTGTGGCGCAGAGCCTCCGCCAGCCCGGGGAAGGCCTCAGTCGATCCGGGCCAGCCTGCGGTGGGTTCGCGTTACCGCCCGCCGCTCGTTGCGGTCGTTCCAGGCCTGGCCCACGGTCTTGCGCATCAGCCCGTCGACGCTGCGCAGCACCAGCAGGTTGTAGAGCATCTTCGAGAGGTTGCCCGGGGTGCGCGGGAAGGCGCGCAGCGACATCGAGAAGCCGATATCGCGGTACTCGACGAAGTGCCAGTAGCCGGGCGGGATGTAGAGCGCGTCGCCGTGCTCCAGTTCGGCGACCTGTCCCTGTACCTGCCTGAGCGCGGGGTACTTGTCGTAGTCGGGCTGGTCGATGCGGGCATCGAACAGGGCGCTGAAGGAGAAGGGCACGCGATAGAGCCACCGGGTCTGGTCGGGCGCGAAAAGCATCACGCGCTTGGGGCCGCCGAAGTGGCAGAGCATGATGTCGGCCAGGTCGATGTCGAAGTGAAGCTGCACGCGCGAGCCCCTGCCGCCCATGAACAGAACCGGCAGCTTCGTGAAGAACTTCAGCCCGAGATCCGGGTACTCGAAGTCCTGCTTGAGGTCCGGGATGGAGTTGAAGAAATTGAAGAAAAACAGCCTCAGATCGTTCTCGCCGTTTTCCAGCAGATCCATGTACTCGCCCAGCGGCATGCGCGCGGCCGGCGCGTGCTGGTGCTTGTGGTCGCGCGAGGGCTTGCTGTCGTAGAGCGGCACGACCACGTCGCCGGCGCGTTCCTTGAGATGCCGGACCGTCCATTTTTCGCGCGCCGGCCACGATTGGGTGAGCCGCTTGATGACGACCGGGCGCGCCGGCTGCTTGTAGTCGGCCTGGAAGGTCGAGGCTTCGACCTCGTCAATCTGCTCGACGGGGGTGAGTGCGACCATGGTTCAGAAATTGTCCTTCCAGCGCCGTAGTGCGGCGAACACCTCGACCGGCGCTTTGCCGCAGCCGGGGTCGTGAGCCCGGGCGGCATCGATCACGGTTGCCTCGCGGGTGCGCAGGAATGGATTGAAGCGTCGCTCGGCGCCGATGCTCGAAGGCAGGGTGATCTGGCCCTTTTCGCGCAGGGCCTGGACTTCACGGGCCCGCTCCTGCAAGTCCGGGTTGTCCGGTTCGACCGCCAATGCGAAATGGCAGTTTGCCTGGGTGTACTCGTGTGCGCAGAGCACGCGCGTGTCGGCGGGCAGGTCCGCCAGCTTGTCGAGGGAGGCCAGCATCTGTTCGGGCGTGCCTTCGAACATGCGGCCGCATCCGGCCGAGAACAGGGCGTCTCCGCACAGCAGCATCCGGTGCCCGAAAAAGGCGATATGAATGCTCGTGTGGCCCGGCACGCTGAGGATCTCGAATCGCGCCTCGGGCGCGTCGATCTCCACGCGATCACCCTCGCGCAGGGGGTGGTCGACCTGTGAAATCCGCCGGTCTTCGGGCCCGTAGACCGGGACCGGATGTTCGGCGAGGATGTCGTCGATGCCATCGGTGTGATCCCAGTGATGATGGGTGATCAGCAGCGCGCTCAATTCCAGCCGCTGTTCGGCCAGCCAGTCCAGCGGCGGACCCGGCTCGCCGGGGTCAACGAGCAAGGCGTGGCGGCCGTCGTGCAGGCCCCAGACGTAGTTGCTCTCCAGGGTGGGAATGGCGTCGATCGACAGCGGCATGCTCGGCTCCGTCTGGTATGCTTTTCGCGTGTCCGAGAAGCATTCTAACGCGCTGCGCATGCCGTCCGGATTTTCCGGTCTGCAGACTGTCGAAACCCGCCTGGTCGAGGCCGGGTTCGACCGGCCGCGCCCGAACTGGATTCTCGAAGTTGCACCGACGGCGAGCGCTTCGCCGCAGATCGAGCTGCGAAGGAGCCGCGTGCTGGTCGACGCCGACTTCTGCTGCTGGCCGTTTCGGGCCGAGCTGGAAAGCTGGCCGCTGGACGACGACAGCGTGCCCGGCGTGCTGCTGCGCCATGTATGGCAGCCGGCCATCCGGGGCGACCTGCTGCAGGAGGCCACGCGCGTCCTCAAGCCGGGCGGGATACTGGTGTCGGTGTCGGCCAACCCCTGGCATCGCCTGGCCTGGCGCGAGCTCGGACGCGCCGCCCTGAGCCTGCCGAGCTGGCCCCAGTTCCAGTGGATGCACGTGCGCCGCGCGCTGCAGCTGTCGATTTCGGCCAACGTTCAGGTGCGTGGACTGGTGCCCGGCCTCGTTCCGGTTCTGGTGGTCGTCGCGCGAAAGCCGGCGGAGCCGGCACGAATCGAGCCGGTTCGCTTCCGCCAGCCGCAGATCTCCGGCGGTTCGCCCGTTCCCAGCCAGTGCCGGGCCGCATGAGTGAGGCGGTGCATATCTGGACCGACGGCGCGTGCCTGGGCAACCCGGGCCCCGGCGGCTGGGGTGCGCTGCTGCGCTGGAACGGCCACGAACGCGAGCTCTCCGGCGGTGAGCCGGACACGACCAACAACCGCATGGAGCTGATGGCC
>CAZSGS010000202.1:0-5158 GCA_964606365.1 uncultured Wenzhouxiangella sp.
AACAGGATGATGAGCACACCATAGAGGATGACCACACCCATGACCAGCGTGTAGTCGCGGTTGAGCGCGCCCTGCACGAAGTAGGAACCGATTCCCGGAATGGTGAAGATGCGCTCGACGACCACCGACCCGGTCAGGATGGCCGCGGCCGCCGGCCCGAGGTAGGAGATCACCGGCAGCAGCGCCGGCTTGAGCGCATGGCGCATGATCACTTCCTTTTCGGGCATGCCCTTGGCGCGCACCGTACGAATGTAGCTCGAGTGCAGCACCTCGATCATCGAGCCGCGGGTGATGCGCGCGATGTAGGCGATCATGGGCAACGCGAGCGTGACCACCGGCAACAGCATGCGATCGAAGGTGAACGCCCAGCCGCCGGCCGGCACCCAGCCGAGCACGATGGCGAACAGCAGGATCAGCAGTGGCGCCATGACGAAATTGGGGATCGAGATACCCACCATGGCCACGCTCATCAGCGCATAGTCGGCCGGCCGGTTCTGCCGCAACGCCGCCCAGGCCCCGGTAACCACGCCGACAAGAAGCGCCAGGGCCAGCGCCGCGGCGCCCAGCGCGAACGATATCGGCGCACCCTGGGCGATCAGGTCGTTGACGGTCCAGTCCCGGTAGTGAAAGGACGGCCCCAGGTCACCGCGCACCATCTGCCACAGGTAACGCGCGTACTGGAAGACCAGCGGTTCGTCGAGGTGGTACTTCGCCGCCAGGTTGGCTTCGATCTCGGCCGGCAGCGCCCGCTCCGAATCGAACGGCCCGCCGGGCGCGATGCGGATCAGAAAGAACGCGAAAGTGATCAGCAGAAAAAGCGTCGGAATCGCCGACCCGAGCCGCCTGAGCGAATACTTCAGCACGGGTGCCTCCGTTGTGCGCCGTGCAATGGAGTTTCTCGCAAAGGCGCAAAGGCGCAAAGGACGCAACGTTTTATGGAATTTTCAGTCATCAAGTCTGTTGACCACTCGTACGATGCCGTTCTTCATCAAATCTGCGCTGAAATTGAGGATCATCCCAAGTCGCTTTTCAGTCAGCTTCAGATACGTCAGCAACTGTTTCCTGTGGGCGCTGTCCAGCTTCTCGACCGCCTTGATCTCGAGAATCAATTTGTCGTCGGCAACGATATCAGCTCGGAACGCCGCGTCGAACGAAACGCCTTCATAGACTAGAGGCACATTGACCTGTCGCCTGATTAATACGCCACGCTCTTCAAGCCTTTTCGCCAGAATGGTTTCGTATACGTTTTCCAGCAAACCCGGACCCAAGCCACGGTGGAGCTTCATCGCCTCCTCCACCACCACGAGCGCCGAAAGGGCATTCTCATCCCGACTTTGCGCCCTTGGCGCCCTTGCGCCTTTGCGAGAACCAACACTACTCCGAGTCATCCGATACCTCCGACTCCTCGACCGCCCCCCGCGACTTGACGAGGAACATATAGCGCGTCAAATGATGATCCATGACGTTCTCTTCCCAGCCCTTCAGGCGCGGGTTGATGAGGCGCTTGGTGACGTAGTTGTAGACCGGCAGAATCACCTGGTCGGCCAGGATCCTGCGTTCGGCCTCGGCCATCAGGTTGCGGCGGCTGGCGGGGATGCGCTCGGAGGCGATGCGCTCGAGCAGGCGATCGAAGCGCGGATTGTCGTAGCCGGCGTCGTTGCGGCCGTGCTCGGAGTGAAACAGTTCCAGGAAGGTGAAGGCGTCCTGGTAGTCGCCGATCCAGCCCGACCGGAAAACCTCGGTCACCCGGCGCTGGGCGCGGTTTTGCAGGAAAACGCGAAACTCCTCGTTGATCAGGCGCGTACGGACGCCCAACACCTGCTTCCACATCGCCGCGACGGCCACGGCGATCTTGCGGTGGTTCTCCGAGGTGTTGTAGCGCAGCTCGACGGCAAGCGGACGGTCCGCGCTGTAGCCGGCCTCGCGATAGAGCCGGCGGGCTTCCTCTTCGCGCTCGTCCTGCGTCATGTCGGCCCATTCGGACTCCGGCGGCTGGTACTCGGGCAGCCCCGGCGGTACCAGGTTGAAAGTCGGGATCTCGCCGAAGCGGCTGACCCGCTCGGTCAGAATCCCGCGATCGATGGCGAGATTGAGCGCCTGCCTCAGGGCCAGATTGTCCTTGAACGGCTCTTGCTCCAGGTTGAACGAGAAAAAGTACGTCCCGAACCAGGGGGTGACCATCAGCGCCTCGTCCAGGTTCTCCCGCAGCCACTGGAACTGGTTCGACGGCACCTGGTAGGTCCAGTGCAGATCGCCGGCGCGAAACCGGTTGAACTCCGTGTTCTCGTCCTCCAGCGGGTGGTACACCACGCGTTCGACAATGACCTCGTCGGCCAAGCGGTAGTGCTCGTTGCGGATCAGGTCGATGCGGGAGCGCACGCGCCAGTCGGCCAGCGCGAAAGCACCATTGGATACGAGGTTTCCGGGGCGAACGTGACCGTCGCCGTGCTCGGCCACCGCGGGCCGCCACACCGGGTAGGTCGTGGGGTGGGTCAAAAGCCCCAGGAAATAGGGCGTGGGGTGTTCGAGTTCGACCTGGAAGGTGCTCTCGTTGAGCGCGGTCACGCCCAGATCCTCGGGCGGCCGCTCGCCGGCGAAAATCGCCTCGGCATTGACGATGGGCGAAAGCATGCGCCCGTAGGACGCCCCGGTGTCCGGATCGACCGCCCGGCGCCAGGACCACACGAAATCATCGGCGGTGACCGGCTCGCCGTTGCTCCAGCGACCCTCCGGATCCAGGAAGAAGGTGTAGGTCAGCCCGTCGCGGCTGATGTCCCAGTGCTGCGCCGCGCCGGCGACGATACGGCCGTCCGGGGCGGTGGTGGTCAGGCCCTCGAACAGGTCGCGCAGGATGTTGGTCGAGGGCACGCCCTGGGCCAGGTGCGGGTCCAGTGTCTCGGGCTCCTCGCCGTTGCCGCGGTGGACAACCTGCGATTCGGCCAGGATCTCGGGCAACGGCCGACCGGCATCGTCGAGCACCACGTCCACCGGCGTGCCGAAAACCGGCACGGGCTCGGGCGGCTGGTCGGCCCGCTCGCCGCAGCCGGCGATCAGCGCCGGCAGCAAGAGCCAGCAAAGTCGCCTCACGGCAGCGACAGCCAGCGCGAGAGATGAATGTCCATGGGGTTGTCCTCGAATCCGCGCACGTCCGGGTCCACCAGATGCCTGGAGACATAGTAGTACAAGGGCAGGACCACCTGTTCATCGAGCAGCCGGTCTTCGGCCTGCCGGAGCGTGGCGAGCCGTGCGTCGCCGGACTGGCCCCGAGCGCGGCGCATCAGGCCGTCGAAGGCGGAATCGTCGAAGAACGTGTAGTTCCCCGGGCTGTCGCTTTCGAAAAGCTGCAGGAAGTTGGCGGCGTCGCGCCAGTCCGCGATCCAGCCGCCGCGAAATACCTGGGTGATGCGGCCCTGGCGACGGTTGGCGATAAAGACCTTCCATTCCTCGTTGACCAGCCGCGTTTGCACGCCCAGGTGCAGCTTCCACATCGCCGCGATTGCGGCGGCCATGCGGCGGTGGGTCAACGAGGTGTTGAACCGCAGCTCGACCCGTAGCGGGCGGTCCTCGCCGTAGCCGGCCTCGCGGTAGAGGCGCCGGGCCTCGGCCAGCCGCTCGGCGGCCGGCAGGGGCGGCTCGCGGCCCTCGGGCCAGCCGGGCATGCCCGGGGGGATCAGGCCCCAGGCCGGAATCTCGCCGGAGCCGAGCACGCGTTCGGCAATGATCGCCCGGTCGACCGCCAGAGTGAGGGCGCGGCGCAGCTTGCGCGCGTCGGCGAAGGGTTCGCGAGAGAGGTTGAAGCCGAGGAAGAAGCTGCCCAGGTAGGGCGAGATCCGCAGCTCGTCGCCGAATTGCTCGTGCAGCCAGTCGACACGACCCGGCGGAATGGTCTCGGTCACGTGCAGCTGACCGGCCCGATAGCGGTCGAGCTCGACGTTGGGTTGCTCGATGACATGCCAGCTCACGCCGTCGAGGGCGATGTCGTCGGCCTGCCGGTAGTGCGGATTGGGCCGCAGTTCCAGGTGCGCGCCGGGCACGTGCTCGTCCAGTACGAATGCGCCACTGTAGCGCGGTGCCGCCGACCCCGGCCAGGGGTAGGTCACCGGATGCGTCAGCAGCTCCCCGAACCAGGCCAGCGGGCGTTCGAGCCGGACTTCCAGCCGGCCCGGCGCGAGCGCGGTAACGCCCAGGTCCCCGGCTTCGGCGCGCCCCTTCCGCACGGCCGCCGCGTTTTCCACGGCGTCGAGCAGGGCGGCGGTGGGCGACGCCGTGGCGGGATTCAGCGCGCGGCGCCAGCCGGCCACGAAGTCCTCGGCGACGATGCGATCACCGTCGGAGAAGCGCGCGGTCTCGTCGAGCTCGAAGGTCCACACCCGGCCGCTGTCGCTGATCGACCAGGATTCGGCCACACCCGGGATCAAGCCGGCTCGCGCGTCGAAGGTCAGCAGGCCCTCGTGCAGGTCGCGCAGCACGTTCAGCGCCGACAGGCTCTGGGCGGTATGGATGTCGAGCGAGTCCGGCTCGGGGCCGACGCCGCGATGCAGGGTCGACGCCTGGGCCGGGATCGCGCAGAGAAGTAGGCAACACAGCAATGAAAGCAAGGAAAGAGCGCGCCAGTGAATCGCCGCCGCGCCCGCGACAAACGCCGTGCGTGCGGATCGCGAGCGGACACGATCGGGTCGGGCGACTCGGCCTTTACTTCCGTGCATTCCGTGGCATCCGTGGTTCCCCAATTTTCGAGAGGATCGGCGAGCAGGCGTTCATGCAGCACACCGACAAAAAAGCGATAATCGGCGCCTCATTCTAGCCGGGTGTTCCGCATTGAATCCCGACACCGTCCTGACCGACAAGCGAGCGCTCGCCGAGTGGCTCGAATCCGGCTGCAAGCCTCGATCCGAATGGCGCATCGGCACCGAACACGAGAAGTTCGGCTTCTGCACCGAGTCGCTCAAGCCGCTGCCCTATGACGGCGAACGGTCCATTCGCGCCATGCTCGAGGGCATGGCCCAAAGCTTCGACTGGGAACCGGTGCTCGAGCAAGGCCGGCTGATCGCCCTGAAGAAGGACGACTGCTCGATCACTCTCGAGCCCGGCGGCCAGCTCGAGCTTTCAGGCGGCCTACTCGACAACCTGCACCAGACCTGCGACGAGGTCAACACGC
>CAZSGS010000203.1:0-5075 GCA_964606365.1 uncultured Wenzhouxiangella sp.
CCGGCGAACAGCGCACCCGGCGCGATGAACTGCCCTTTGCCGCGCCCTGCCGAACACTGCGCGGCGCCGCGCCCTTCGAATGGCTGCGGCTCGGCTGGGCCGACCTGCGCGCGGCGCCGCGCCAAAGCTTGAGCTACGGCCTGATCATGCTGCTGCTGAGCTACCTGATCAGCGCCGCGACCTGGCTGTTCGGCAACGCCGGCCTCTACCTGGGCCTGGTTTCGGGCTTCGTGTTCGTCGGCCCGTGGCTGGCGCTGACGCTATATTCCGTCAGCCGAAGGCTGGAAGCGGATCGCCCGGTGAGCCTCGCTCGAAGCATGCGGGATGCGGGACGCGCGGTCGGCAACGCCCTGGTGTTCGCCATCATCCTGACCGTCGTGTTCCTGGTCTGGGCCCGGGCCGCGACGATGCTCTACGTCTTCTTCCCCCCCAGCGAGAACCCCGGCTGGCCCGAGCTGCTGCCCTTCCTGGCCGTGGGAACCGCGGTGGGCGCGTTCTTCAGCGCCATGGTATTCGCCGCCAGCGCGTTCTCGCTACCGATGCTGATGGACCGGCGCACGGACACGGTCACGGCCGTGGTTACTTCCGTCAACGCCGTCCTCCGGAACAAGGGCGCCATGGCCACCTGGGCGGCGATCATCGTCGGCTGCGTCCTGATCGGCATCGCAACCGCCTGGCTGGCCTTCGTCGTCCTGCTGCCCCTGATCGGCCACGCCACCTGGCACGCGTACCGGCAGACGATAGACGCCTCCCGGTGGCCGAGGCTGCAGGACTGAATCAGGCGTCCGACTTGGATTCGTGCTCCGTGCCCGGTTCGTGTTCCGGCGGGGAATAGGTGGTGTAGAGACGAAGCATTCCCGACCCGGTATTCCTGAAGTTGTGCCAGGTACCCGAAGGCACGATACTGACGTCGCCGGCGCGGACCGGCTCTTCGCGATCGCCGATCTTCGCCATGCCCTCACCGTCGACGAACCACAGCAACTGGTCGTGACCCTCGTGCACCTCGCCGCCGATTTCGTCGCCGGCAGGAACGGCCATCAACACCAGCTGGCTGTTGTCGCCGGTCCAGATCACCTTGCGGAACTCGTCGTTTTCCTTCGCCATCCGGACGATGGGCAGGGTTGTGCTGCTGGTCTCGCTCATTGCCTCTCCTTGCACTGGGAATGATTGGTATCGGTACGCTTGCCCATATTAGCAATAATTCATCTACCCCAGATCAACGTCGCCGCGACCCTCGACTGGCACTATGATAAAGACATGATCAACGCGATCCTGACACTGAGCGCGATGGCGCTCGTCATCGGCGCCGTGCTGCTCTGGCTCGGTCGCCGGCTCGCGCCGGACGAGGACAGCCTGGTCGAAAGAATCAACGAAATCCTGCCGCAGACGCAGTGCGCGCAATGCGGCTATCCCGGGTGCCGTCCCTACGCGCAGGCCATCGCCGACGGCGAAGCCGACATCAATCAGTGTCCACCCGGCGGCGAGGCCGGCGTAAGAGAGCTGGCCGAACTCCTCGATGTCGAACCCAAGGCGCTGGACGAATCCCGCGGCGAGCACAAGCCGCCGATGGTGGCGGTGATCGACGAGGATCGCTGCATCGGCTGCACGCTGTGCATCCAGGCCTGCCCGGTCGATGCGATCCTCGGCGCCCAGCGGCAGATGCACACGGTCATCGAATCCGAGTGCACCGGTTGCGAGCTGTGCATCGAACCGTGTCCGGTCGACTGCATCGAGCTGGTCGGAAGCGGCCAATCCCGGCGCTGGCCGAAACCCCGTGCCGATCTCGTTACCGGTTCAAGAGCCACAGCCGACGAAAGAATGTCATGAACAATCCGCAGCGCCTGTTCGTTCAATCGCTCGCGCTTGTCCTGATCACCGGCGGTTGCGCCACCATGTCGCCCGAGGAATGCGCCGTGGCCGACTGGGAGCTCCTGGGACTGCAGGACGGGCGGTCCGGCAAGTCCCACGACTACCTGGCGCGCCGGGCAGAAGATTGCGCCGAAGCCGGATACAGCGTGAACCGGGATGCCTGGATGCGCGGCTGGGAGAACGGCGTCGTCGACTTCTGTACGCCCGAGCGCGGTTTTCGCGAGGGCCTGGAGGGCGACGGCTACCATCACCTCTGCCCCGGCGAACTCGAGGCCGAGTTTCTTTCCGGCTATGAACCCGGCCGCGACATCCACCAGGCCGAGGACCGCCTGGAGCGCACCCGCAACCGCATCGACAGCGCCGAGGAGCGATTGTCGGAACTGCGCGAAGCCGACCGCCGCGAGCTCGACCGGGAGGCCATCGACGAGACTCAGGCACGCCTCAAGGACCTCCACGAACAGCTCAGGGAAGACGAACTCCGCCTCGAACGTGCGCGCGGTATCGCCGAGGGCCGGGGTTTCCGGATACCGTGACCGAACCCTCTCCCGGCGACCGGATTCACGCCTTTCCCGGCGGCCTGAAGCTCGAACACCACAAGCAGGTCGCCTGCCAGCACCCGGTCGAACGACCGCCCCTGCCGCAGCGCCTGTTCATCGCCTTGCGCCAGCACCAGGGGGAATCGGGCCGCCTGCTGGTCGAAGCCGGTGAGCGCGTCCTCAAGGGCCAGGCGCTGACCCAGGCGGGCGATGACTTCATCGTGCCCGAGCACGCCCCGACGTCCGGAACGATCGAGGGCGTGACCGATCATCCGGCCGCCCTGCCGCCGGGCGGCACCCGGCGCGCCATCGTGCTCACGCCCGACGGCGAGGAACGGTGGATGAACAGTCAGCCCTTGAGCGACTGGCGCAAGCGCCCCGCCGGGGAAATCGTCGAGCACCTCCATCGTGCCGGCCTTGCCGGCCTCGGCGGCGCCATGTTTCCCACCGCCGCCAAGCTGCGCGGCGACTGGACGGGCCTGCACACCCTCATCCTCAACGGCGCCGAATGCGAACCCTGGATCGCCTGCGACGAGATGCTCATGCGCGAGCGCGCCCGCGACGTGGTCGAGGGCGGGCTGATCCTGGCCCGCGCCGCCGGCGCCGAACGGACCGTGATCGCCATCGAGGATCGCATGGGCATGGTCGAGGAAATGCTTCTCGACGCCTGCAGTCAACTGGACACCGGCGAGACGGTACGCATCCGGAAGGTATTCACCATCTATCCCGAAGGCGGCGAGCGCCAGATCATCCAGGCACTGACCGGCCGGGAGGTGCCACACGACGGACTGCCGCAGGATCTGGGCGTGGTCGTCCACAACGTCGGCACGGCCGCGGCCGCCCGCGATGCCGTGGTCGGGGGCCGCCCACTGATCGAACGCATCGTCACCGTCACCGGTCCCGGCATCGCCGCCCCGCGCAACCTGCTCGCCCTGATCGGCACGCCCTTCGCCCACCTCGTCGAGGCCGCCGGCGGCTATCGCGGCGAGGTGACCCGACTGATTCTGGGCGGACCGATGTCCGGAATCGCCCTGTCCAGCGACGAGATTCCGGTCAGCAAGGGCAGCAACTGCGTGCTGGCGCTGACCCGGGCCGACGTCGAACCGGCCCGGCCCGCGCTACCCTGCATCAACTGCGGCGAGTGCGTGCGCGTGTGCCCGGCCAGGCTGCTGCCGCAGACCCTGTTCAAGCTCATCGAGGCCGACAACTACGACGCGGCCGCCGACTACGACCTGCCCGACTGCATCGAGTGCGGCTGCTGCGCGGCCGTCTGTCCCAGCCATATCCCCCTGGTCGATTTCTACAGGCACGGCAAGGACGAACTGGCCCGCCGCCGGCTCGACCAGCGCCGGGCGGCCCTGGCCAGGCGACGCCACGAGGCCCGGGAGGAACGCCTGGCACGGGAGAAGGCCGAACGCCAGGCCCGCCGGAAGGCACGCGAGGACAAGCTCAAGCGGCCGGACAAGGCGCAGGACGAAATCCAGGCGGCCATCGAGCGGGCGCGGCGCAAGAAGGAAGGGGGCGATTCAGCGTGAAGTTCCCCACCTCCGGCGCGCCCTTTCATCCGCCCGCGACGACGGTGGGCGGGGTCATGCGCCAGGTGCTCTATGCGCTGGTGCCGGCGGTTGCCGCGCACCTGTGGTTCTTCGGCTTCGGCATCCTGTTCCAGATCGCCCTTGCCGTCGGTTTCGCGGTGGCTTTCGAAGCGCTCATGCTGCGCTTGCGCGACCGTCCGGTCGCACGCTTCCTGTCCGACTACAGCGCGGTGGTCACCGGCGTGCTGTTCGCGCTGTGCATGCCGCCGCTGGCGCCATGGTGGGTCGCTGCCATCGGCATGCTGTTCGCCATCGTCGTCGCCAAGCATCTCTACGGCGGACTGGGCTACAACCTGTTCAATCCGGCCATGGTCGGCTTCGCCGCGGTGATCGTCGCGTTTCCAATGGAACTGAGCCAGTGGCTGCTGCCGCGCTCGCTCTCACCGGGCCTGCCCGGGCTGCTCGAAACCGGCCGGGCGATCTTCACCGGCAGCCTGCCCGCCGGGGGCGACATCGATGCGGTGACGGGCGCAACACCCCTCGACGCGATTCGAGCGGGGGTACGCGAGAGCCTGCTGATCACCGAGATTCGCCAGGCGCCCGTTTTCGGTGACTTCGGCGGCCGCGGCTGGGAGTGGATTGCCAACTTCTACGCCCTGGGCGGACTCTACCTGCTGTGGAAGCGGGTCATTTCCTGGCATGTTCCCGTAGCCGTGATCGCCACCACCGTGATCGTCTCGGCGCCGCTGTGGCTGTTCGGCCCCGACACCAATCCCTCGCCTGCGCAGCACATCTTCTCCGGCGCCCTCGTGCTTGCGGCCTTCTTCATCGCCACCGACCCGGTCAGCGGCTGCAGCACGCTGCGCGGCAGGCTCGTCTTCGGCGCCGGCGTGGCGATCCTCACCCTGGTCATCCGTCGCTGGGGCGGCTATCCGGATGGCGTCGCTTTCGCCGTCTTGCTGATGAACATGGCCGCGCCCCTGATCGACCGGCTGACCAGGCCGCGCACGTACGGCCATTGAACGACTCCGCCCCCTGTCACCCTGTTGCAGCCGCGTTGCCCCGACTTGGGCTGTAGAAACCGTCAACGGGCAAGCACTCGCAGCCGGGAAATACAAGAAGACCCATCAGCATG
>CAZSGS010000204.1:0-3616 GCA_964606365.1 uncultured Wenzhouxiangella sp.
GGCGTCATCTGGGTCATGGCTTACTGGCCTTCGGCTGAATTCGATTCGAGTGTTTCGACGGTGAAGTTGTGATTGGTGTAGATGCAGACCTCCCCGGCGATGGTCAGAGCCTCGCGGCAAATGGTTTCGGCATCGAGATCGGTGTGGCGTTGCAAGGCTCTCGCCGCCGACTGTGCGAACGGTCCGCCCGAGCCGATCGCGATCAGGCCCTCTTCGGGCTCGATCACGTCGCCGTTGCCGGAAATGATCAGGGACGCCTCGTGGTCGGCCACGGCCAGCAGGGCCTCGAGACGGCGGAGCATGCGGTCGGTACGCCAGTCCTTGGCCAGTTCCACGGCCGCGCGCGTGAGATGGCCGGAGTGCATCTCCAGCTTGCTCTCGAAACGTTCGAACAGGGTGAAGGCGTCCGCCGTCGCTCCGGCAAAGCCGGCCAGGACCTGGCCCTTGTAGAGCCTCCTGACCTTGCGCGCGTTGGATTTCATGACGGTGTTGCCGAGCGTGACCTGTCCGTCACCGGCGATGACCACCTGGTCGCCGCGTCGAACCGAGACGATGGTGGTGCCGCGGTACTGTTCCATGCCTGGACTCGCTGCCAATGGGTGAGGAGAGAACATGGGGTCGGCGTCGGGTGAGGACAATCTTGGTTTACGGGTTACGGGTTACGGGTTCAGGGTTCAGGGTTCAGGGTGACGGTTTTCCGTAAACCGTAAACCGTAGGCCCAATTCACCCCTTCTTCTTCGCCCTGGGGTGGGTTGCGTCGTAGACCTTGGCGAGGTGCTGGAAGTCGAGATGAGTGTAGATCTGCGTGGTCGTCAGGTTGGCATGGCCGAGCAACTCCTGCACTGCCCGCAGGTCGCCCGAGGACTCCAGGATGTGCGAGGCGAAGCTGTGCCTCAGCTGGTGGGGGTGCACGTTGTGGTCGAGTCCCTGCCGCTGCGACCAGTAGGCGACGCGCTTCTGGATGGCGCGAACGCCCAGCGGGCGGCCCTTGAGGCTGGTGAATACGCGCGGCTGCTCGACGCCGGCCGTGGCCGCGTGGATGCGTCGCCATTGTTCGAGCGCGCGAACCGCGTGCCGGCCGACCGGCACGATGCGCTCGCGCCGGCCCTTGCCGACGACGCGCACCAGCCCCTCGTCGAGGTCCAGGCGGTCCCAGGTCAGGCCGGCCAGTTCGCTCACGCGCAGTCCCGAGGCATAGAACAATTCCAGCACGGCGCGATCGCGGGTTGCCAGCTCGTCATCTTCGGGAATGTCGAGCAGCGCGAGGACCTGGTCGACGTCGAGCACTTCGGGCAGCTTGCGCCGCACTCTGGGCGCGCGCACGCCCCGGCCGGGGTCGTCTTCGATGATCCGCTCGCGTCGCAGGTAGCGGAAGAAGCGTCGCAAGCCCGACAGGCGGCGCTGGATGCTGCGGGGCGACAGCCCGCGGCGGTGTTCGCTGGCGGCAAAAGCGCGAACATCCGCGGTCTGGAGCGATTCGATTCGGGTAATGTCGTGCTCGCGGCACCAGGCTTCGAGACGCTCGAGGTCGCGGCGGTAAGCGTCGATGGTCGCGGTGCTCAGGCCGGCCTCGTCCGCGGCATGGTCAAGAAAGGCGGTGATGGCCGCGTCAATCAACACCGAGCGGCGAGCCCCGGGCAGGGCGCGATCGACGATGGCGCCGCCACTTCCATCTCAGGCGCGTTTTCGTTCGTCGGTGTAGTCCTGCTCGAGGCGATGGCGAATCGTTGTTCCCAGCAACTCGAGAAACAGCGCTCCCATGTTGGGATGGAAGCGCTCGGGCGAGTCCGAGCCGATCGCCAGCAGCCCCACGCCGGTTATCGGTACCAGTGCGGCCGAGCCGATCCTGTCGTGCTGCGCCGGAAACAGCACCTCGAGCTTGGCGCGCGTGAAACGCCCGAACTCGATGCTGCCCCCCTCGATCAGCTTGTCGAACCAGTCGGGGGCGCCGGATTCATGCAGGCTCACGGCTTCGATGTCGACCAGGCCCTCGTGGCGTTCGATCAGATGCAGCCGCACGCTGCGCGCGTCGAAATCGCTGGCGAGGCGAGCCATGAGGCGTTCGATGAACTCGCCGCTGGAGCGGGTGGTCATGACCTCCAGCGTCAACTGGTGGAGGCGCTGCATCAGGCGCTCGTTTTCTCCGGCGATGCCGGCGAGGGTTTCGAGCTGGGCGCGCAACTGGTGGTTGTCGCGCCGCAGCCGCGTGACCTGGACCTCGATCAGCGAACTCGCGCCGGTTTCGTGCGGCAGTTGAAGCGACTCGATAATATCGGGGTGGCGTTCGAAGAAGTCGGGATTGGATGCCAGCCACTCCAAGACATCGGCGTCGTTCAGCGAACCTGCGTCGGACATGGTATGACTCCTTCAAATACTTCGCGGGCGGGTCCGGCCATGGCGATTGCCCGACCGGTACCGGGCCAATTTACCACAAGCGTTCCGCCCGGCTGCGCCACTTCGACGGGGTTGTCGACCCGGCCGAGGTCGAGAAGGATCGCTGCCGCCGCCGCTGCTCCGCTGCCGCAGGCGCGGGTGGCCCCGGCGCCGCGCTCGAACACCTTAAGGTCCAGGCGGTGTCGGGATTCAATCGTGGCCAGGCCGACATTCGCGCCCCGGGCGAGGTCGGGATGCTGCCCCAGCGCCCGGCCGAGCTGCTCGAGTCTTGCGACATCGGGAGAGCGATCTTCCAGCACCAGCAGGTGCGGGTTCCCCAGCGAGGCGCCGTAGACCTTCAGTTGTTCGCCTTCGGCTTCGAGCCTTGCGGGAAAGCGCTCGACCCCGGCAAGCCCGACGGCAGAGGGGCTGAAATCCGGGGCGGGCAGGGTCGCGCTGATGTCGTCGTCCGTTCGATACTCGACTTCGACGCTGCCGGCTGCCGTGGCCAGTCGAATCGCACCGGCCGTGCGGTCGTGCGCCGCCAGCCACAGCGCCACGGCGCGCATGCCGTTGCCGCATTGCTCGGCGTCGCTGCCGTCGGCGTTGCGGATCTCGACGAGGCAATGCTGCCCGCGTTCCGGGGCGGGGCGCAGGACCAGTAACTGGTCGAAGCCGACGCCGCGGCGTCGGTCGGCCCACCGGCGCACCTGGTTTCCAGACAGTGCGAGCGAGCGGTGCCGGGCGTCGATCAGCATGAAATCGTTGCCCAGGGCTTCGAGCTTGTGAAACGGGAGGGACTCGTTTCTCGGGTTGGGCATGCAGTCAGCCCGCCGGGGGTTCCGCTGGCTGATCGTCGCCGTCGTCCTTTTCCCCGGAGCTCCCGGGACTGGCGGATGCATCGTCCTCGGGCAGGTAGAGGTCACCCTTCAGGCCGCATCCCGTCCCCGCGAGGACGGCGAGGCACAACAGGGCGACGGCGAGGGCGGTTAAACTTGCACGCATGAATGACTCCAGTGACACCAAACTCGAACGCGTGGTCCTCGAGACCGGCGAGAATCCGCGCCATGCCGTCGTGTGGCTTCACGGCCTGGGGGCAGACGGACACGATTTCGAACCGATTGTACCGCAGCTGACATCCGCCTCACGCCGCCCGGTGCGGTTCCTGTTTCCGCACGCGCCGGTTCGCCCGGTCACCATCAACGGCGGCATGGCGATGCGCGCCTGGTACGACATTCTCGG
>CAZSGS010000204.1:3626-5049 GCA_964606365.1 uncultured Wenzhouxiangella sp.
ATATCGATCGCGACCAGGACATGGCGGGCATTCTCGCCTCGGTCGGTCTCGTCGATGCATTGCTCGATGAGCAGGCCGCCGGCGGCATCCCACCGGAGAACATGGTGCTGGCCGGCTTTTCGCAGGGCGGCGCGATCGCCCTTCGCTGTGGTCTCGCCCGGCGTGAGCCCCTGGGCGGCCTGATCGGACTGTCCACCTACCTGGTCGATGCCGCCGGGCTCGAGCGCTGGTCGCCCGGCGCCCCGGGCTCGCCGCCGATCCTGATGGGGCACGGCAGCCAGGACCCGATCGTGCCGGTCGGCTTGGGCGAGGGCAGCGCCAAGCGGTTGAAGTCGGCCGGATTCGACGTCACCTGGCGGACCTGGCCGATGCCGCACGCCGTCTGCGCCGAGGAAGTCGCGGCCGTCGACGAGTGGCTGGAGCAGCGCTGGTCGTGAGCGAAATGCGAGCACTCATCGTCGACGACGAGCGCCCGGCCGCCGACAGGCTCTCGCGCCTGCTCGAGCAACAGGCGGGGGTGCAGACCTGCGGCATCGTCACCCAGGCCGCTCAGGTCGAAGAACGCTGCCGCGAACTGCTGCCCGATGTCGTGCTGCTCGACGTGGAAATGCCGGGCCTGGACGGGGTGGCGCTGGCGCGTCGCCTGCGCAAGCTCGAGTCTTCACCGGCCCTGATCTTCGTAACCGCCTTCGAACAGTACGCCGTCGATGCCTTCGAGCTGGCCGCGGTGGATTACCTGGTCAAGCCGGTGCGCGCGGATCGCCTGGCGCGTGCGCTCGAGCGTGCCCGCAATCGACCGATCGACCCCGGCGCCAAACTACGCACGCGGCTGGGTGATCGCATCCTCTCGATCCCGGTGGTGGACGTGCGCGCCCTGGTCGCCGAGGACAAGTACACGGTCGTGCATTTCGACAAGGGCGAGGCCCTGATCGACGATTCTCTGGTCACCCTCGAACAGCGTTTCAGTCAGCAGTTCATACGAATTCACCGCAAGGCCCTGGTCGCGCGCCGCTACCTGCGCGGCCTGTTCCGCGACGAACAGGGTCAGGAGCGCGTCGAACTCGAAGGCAGCGAATGCCAGCCCCCGGTCAGTCGGCGCAATCTCGCCCTGGTCAGGCAGGTGCTCGACGGCCGACAGCCCGGAGATGGAACTCAATCATGAAGACGCTCAGAATCGCCACCCGCAAGTCGAAACTCGCGCTCTGGCAGACCGAGCATGTAGCGCAGCAGCTGCGCGCGCACTATCCCGACCTGGACGTGACCCTCGTGCCCCTGAGCACGCGCGGTGACGAGGTGCTCGACCGGTCGCTGGCCGAGATCGGCGGCAAGGGCTTGTTTCTCAAGGAGCTCGAGCGCGCGATCCTGCAAGACGAGGCCGACATCGCCGTGCATTCGCTCAAGGACGTGCCGGCCGGACCCTCCC
>CAZSGS010000205.1:0-5014 GCA_964606365.1 uncultured Wenzhouxiangella sp.
GTACTGCAGATACCCGGCCGTGGCCGTCGACAGCTTCTCGCGCTGCTTGAACGCCGCCTGCCGCCGCAGGCAATCGGCCAGGTCGACCCGGCGTTCGGCGAACCAGGTTGGATCGAACACCTCCAGGTTCCAGGTATGGATGACCGCCCGATAGCCACGGGCCAGCGCATGGTTGGCCAGGAACACGTCGAGCGTGCCGCCGTGGTCGAGCCGCTGGATTTCATCGATGACCCGGGAAAGGTCGACATCGTCGCCGAAATGACGGTAGACGGCGTGCAGACAGGTCGGGCCGCAGGTGGTGGTATCGGGCTGGGCTTCGATCACCACGGGGGCTGCAAGCGAACAGGACATCTAAGGGAACCCCGCGGGGAAAAGGACCACGCTTAGATCATCGCCCCGATTCGCGGTTCCCGCCAGCAAAAAATATCGTGTGATGGGCTAAACTGCCGCTTTGCTCTCGACCGACCTGTTTCGATTCGTCAATGACCCCCGAACAAACCGCACTCTTCGGCGACGAACCCGTCCGCCATGTCACCCGCGACGGCGTCGACTACGCCCTGCTCGGCACCGCGCATGTCTCGCGCACCAGCGCCGAGGCGGTCGAGCGCCTGATCGACAGTGGCCACTACGAGGCCGTCGCCATCGAACTGTGCGCGGCCCGTTACCAGACCCTGACCGAGCGCGACGCCTGGCGCAACATGGACCTGTTCCAGGTCATCCGCCAGGGCAAGGCCGGAATGATGATGGCCTCGCTCGCCCTTTCGGCCTACCAGCGCCGAATCGCGGAGCAGTTCGGGATCGAGCCCGGTGCCGAGATGAAGATGGCCATCGAGGCCGCGCGGCGAGCGGGCGTGCCGGTCCAGCTCATCGACCGCGACATCGGCATCACGCTCAAGCGCGCCTCGCGAAGCCTTTCGTGGTGGAAGCGTTGGCTGATGCTCAACGGCCTGGTCGTTTCGATGTTCTCGCGCCAGGAAGTCAGCGAGGAAGACATCGAACGGCTCAAGCAGGGCGACCTGTTGACCGAGACCTTCAGCGAGTTCTCCGAGTCGGCGCCGGAACTGTTCGAAACCCTGATCGCCGAGCGAGACCGCTACATGGCCGCACGCCTGAAACAGGAGAACGCCCGGCACAGGCCGCGCAAGGTGCTCGCCGTACTCGGCGCCGGTCACCTCGAAGGCACGGCCGAGGCACTCGAAGCCGACAGCGATCCGGCACGAACCGTCGCCTCCCTCGACTCCATGCCGCCGGCCTCGAAACTGCTCAAGGCCCTGCCCTGGCTGGTATTGGTACTGGTCGCGACCGGCTTCATCATCGGCTTCTCGCGCTCGCCCGAACTGGGCCTGGCCCTGGTGGCGACCTGGGTGATCATCAACGGTACGCTCTCGGCGCTGGGTGCGCTGATCGCGGCGGCCCACCCCCTGACCGTGCTGACCGCACTGATCGCCGCGCCGATCACCTCGCTCAACCCCACCATCGGGGCCGGCATGGTCGCCGGCGCGATGGAGGCCTGGCTGCGCAAGCCGCGAGTCGCCGACTTCGAATCCCTGCGCGACGATGTCGTTCACCTGTCGGGCTGGTGGAAGAACCGGGTCTCGCGCGTTCTGCTGGTCTTCTTCCTCTCCAACCTCGGCTCGGCCGTCGGTACCTGGGTGGCCGGATTCCGAATGGTGCAGCAACTCGTCTGATCCGGATCGCCCCGCTGGTTCGCAGGGTTCATAAGACGCCCCGCATCACTATAATACGGGCTGATTCGCACACGGCGACACAAGCGCTCATGAGCATCAAATCCCGCCTCTTCGGCAAGCCCTGGCAGCAGAAGGACCCATCCGCACGCGCACGCGCCGTGGCCGAGAGCGACGACCCCGAACTCCGACAGGAGCTCGGCAGACTGGCCGAACACGACGAGTCGGCCGAAGTCCGGCTGGCCGCCCTGCGCCGCATCAACACCGAGCCGTTCTGGCTCGACGCCCGCCTGCGCGAATCCGATCCCGCCATCGTCGAGGCCGCCGACGGCTTTATGGGCAAGGCCGTCATGCAGCGCCCGGGCCAGGACCTGGTCAAGGAACGGCTGGAGTGGTTCCGGCGCATCGACGACGGCGACTACATCCGCCGCGTCGCCGCCCACGCCCCCGACCGGGCCCTGAGGGCCGAAGCCCTGCTGAGGATCGACTCACCCGGCTTTCTCGGCGACCGCGTGATCGAGGAAACCGACGAGGCGCTGGCCCTTTCGCTGATCGAACGAATCCACCAGGCCTCCACCCTGGAGCGGATCGCGGGTTCACTCAAGCGCCGCAGCAAGCGGCGCGCGCGCGCCGTGGAAGAACGGCTGCACCAACTGCAGGCGGCCAGCGGCGAGTACGACCCCAACGCGGAATCCGCCGCGCGGCTGGTCGAGCGCGCCGAGCGCCTGGCGCGCGGGCAGTTCGAGGGCGACCGGAAACGCGAGCACGACGAGCTCGAAGCGCGCTGGCGGGAAACCGATTCACCGCCCGCGGCGCAGGAACGGCGCTTCCGCGGCGCCATGGAGATCGTGCGGCGCGCACTCGAAGCGCCGAAGAGGCGCGACGCCGCCGAGTCACGGCAGGTGGGCGAAACCGCCGACGAACAGCCCGATCGCGAGCTGGCCGGGCTGGTCGACAGGCTGGAGGCGATCGAGTCTCTCGAGCGGATCAGCGCCGAGGAAGCCGGCGAGCTGCTCGGCCAGTTCGACCGCAGCTGGCAGAAGATTGCCGAACCCGGCGCCGAAGACGAAGCCCTGCGAGCGCGTGCCCTGCCCATTCTCCGGAAGCTGCAAAAGCGGCGCCAGGCGCCCCCCGAGCCCGCGCGCAGCCCCGCTGCGGGCCCGGCTGCGCCGCGCGACACGACCGACTGGCAGAAGGAGCTCGACGCGCTCGCCGAGCGAATCGATGCCGGCGACATCGCGAAGGCCCAGGCCGGATTGCGGGAGCTGCGCAGCCGCATCGACCGCCTCGGGCCCAGGCAGCGCCCGCGCGAGGCGGCCGGGCGCCTGGGGCGGCTGGAGGGCCGCCTGCGCGAGATGCGCAACTGGGAGCACTGGTCCAACAACCAGCATCGCGACGAGTTGATCGAGCGCGTCGAGCAGCTGGCGGAAGCCGGACAGCACCCCGACGCCATCACCGCGGCCCTCAAGCAGGCCCGCCAGGAATGGCAACGCCTCGAAGACCTCGAGGTACTGCCCGGCGACAAGCGCCAGCACGCCGCCCCGACCGGGCAGTGGCGACGCTTTCAGGCTGCCTGCAAGAACGCCTTCGAGCAGGCCCAGCCCTTCTTCGAAAAGCGCCACGAGGTGCAGGAAGAAAACCGCCGGCAACTGGAGGCCTTTCTCGAGCGCGGGCGCGCCGTGGCGGACGACGCCGACAGCGACATCGACACCCTCAAGCAGTTTCTCAAGAACGCGCGGCTCGCCATCCGCCGGCTCGATGACCTGCCGCCGAAATCGCGCGGCAAGTCCGCTGCCGGCTTGCGCGAGCTGATGGACGCCCTCTCGAAGCGCATGGACGACGCCTTCGAGTCGATCGAGAACGGCAAGCGACGGCTGATACGGGAAGCCCAGGCGCTCGAGCACGAGCCCGATCTCAAGACCGCCATCGAGCAGGCCAAGGCGCTGCAGGCGCGCTGGCAGCAGACCGGCACCGGGCGTCGACGCGTCGAGCAGAAGCTCTGGAAGGAGTTCCGCGCGCCGATCGACCCGCTGTTCGAGAAGCTCCGCGGCGACCAGGACGAGCGGCGCGAGGCCCAGCAGGCCGAAATCGCGGCCCTCGAGGCCCTGGCCGCGCAGGCCGAGCAGTTGGCCCGGATCGACGAATCCGAGCTCGACCAGGCCCAGGGGCGCATGAAATCGCTGCGCTCGGAATGGGAAGCGGCCGGTCGACGCCCGGGGCATTTGAACGAGCGCTTCGAGAAGGCCGAGCGCGCCGTCGAGAAGCGCCTCAGGGACCGCCGCCATGCGGCCCATCGGCAGGCACTCGAGCAACTCGACCGGCTCGCCGAAGCCGTGCAATCGGCCTGGCGGGAGCGCCAGTCCGGAACGATTCCGACGATCGAAACGCCGGCCTCCGCCCCGGACGAGGCCAGCGGCTCGGCCCTGCGCGCTGCCGCGGAGATGCTTGCCGACCCGGACATTGCCACCGACACGATTGCCGAGCGCGCCTGCGTCAACGGCGAGAAGGCGCGCCGGATCGTCATCGAGATGGAATTCCTCGCCGGGCTGGACTCCCCCGCGGAAGACCGGCAGGCGCGCATGAAGTTGCAGGTCGAACGCCTGGCGCAGCGCATGAGCGAGCGCGGCGACGCGCCCGGTCTTGCCGAGGAACTGGCCGACCTGCGCCGCCGCTGGTACGAAAGCTTTCCCCAGCCGCTCGACCATCACGACGCCATGGCAAAGCGTTTCCACAAGTGCCAGAATGTGCTCGAGTCGATGTCGGGTACAGAATGAAGAACAATACGATCCCAGTACTGCGCAGCCTCGTGCTGTGCGCGACCCTGCTAGCCAGCCCCGTCCTGTTCGCCGCCGAAGAAGTCAGCCACTACGGCTGGGTCTCGGTATTGCCGCCGCTGGTGGCCATCGCCCTGGCGCTGATCCTGCGCCAGGTGGTGCCCGCCCTTTTCGTCGGCATCTGGATCGGCGCCTGGGCGCTCAACGGTTTTTCGCCGGCCGGTCTCTGGATCGGGCTGCTGGAGACCTTCGAAACCCATATCGTCGACGCGCTGGCCAACAGAGACCACGCGGCCGTCATCCTGTTTTCGATGATGGTCGGCGGCATGGTCGGCATCATCTCCAAGAACGGCGGCCTGATGGGCGTGGTCGAACGCATCGTCGATTTTGCCGACTCGGCCCGCCGCGCCAGCCTGGCGACCGTGGCCATGGGGCTGGCGATCTTCTTCGACGACTACGCCAATACCCTGGTGGTGGGCAACACGATGCGGCCGGTGACCGACCGGATGCAGGTCTCGCGCGAAAAGCTCGCCTACCTGGTCGACTCCACCGCCG
>CAZSGS010000206.1:0-5002 GCA_964606365.1 uncultured Wenzhouxiangella sp.
CTCGCCGGTGTTGCTCGACCACTTTCTCGATCACGCCATCGAGGTCGATGTCGATGCCGTCTGCGACGGCGAGCGCGTCATCATCGGCGGCGTGATGGAACATATCGAGCAAGCCGGTGTGCACTCGGGGGACTCCTCCTGCAGCCTGCCGCCGTTCTCGCTCGACGAAGCCACGGTCGCCGAGATTCGTGAACAGACCCGCAAGATGGCGCTGGCGCTCAACGTCGTCGGCCTGATGAACGTCCAGTTCGCGGTCCAGGGCGAGGACATCTTCGTCCTCGAGGTCAACCCGCGCGCCTCGCGCACCGTGCCGTTCGTGTCGAAGGCCACGGGCGTGGCGCTGGCGCGCGTTGCCGCGCAATGCATGGTGGGCAGATCCCTCGCGGAGCAGGGGATCGACGGCGATCTTTCGAGCCCGTTCTATTCGATCAAGGAGCCGATCTTTCCGTTCATCAAGTTCCAGGGCGTGGATCCGATTCTGACCCCCGAGATGCGCTCCACCGGCGAGGCGATGGGCGTGGGCCGGTCGTTCGGGTCCGCGGTTGCGCGCGCGCAGCAGGGTGTGGGCATCAACGTCGAGTTCTCCGGCCGGGTATTCCTGAGCGTGCGCGATGCCGACAAGGCGGCCCTGCTGCCGGTCGCACGCGAGCTCGTCGAGCGCGGTTTCAGCCTGATCGCGACCCAGGGAACCTGGCATCACCTGGTTGAAAACGGCATCGAATGTGACTACGTGAACAAGGTGATCCAGGGTCGGCCCCACATCGTCGACCTGATCAAGAACGACGAAATCGACTACATCGTCAATACCACCGAGGGGCGGCAGGCCATCGCCGACTCATTCTCGATTCGGCGTGAGGCGCTGCAGCGCAAGGTCAATTACTCGACCACGATCGCCGGTGCCCGGGCCACGCTGAGGGCCATGGACCACTGGCACGAACGTGGGGTGCGCAGCCTGTCGGAGCTGCACGAAACGAATTCCTGAGGAGACAATGATGAGTCAGACGCCACTGACCAAGGCGGGCGCCGAGCGCCTGCGTGCCGAACTCGATCGGCTCAAGAAGAAGGAACGTCCGGAAGTGATCGAAGCCATCGCCGAGGCGCGGGCTCACGGCGATCTCAAGGAGAACGCCGAATACCATGCCGCGCGTGAGCAGCAGGGTTTCATCGAGGCGCGCATCCGCGACCTCGAGGCCGCCCTGGGCAACTCGCGCATCATCGACGTGGCTTCCCTCAACGCCGGCAGCAAGGTCGTCTTCGGGGCGACCGTGGTCCTGGCGGAGGCGTCCGACGATGCCAGGGAAGTGACCTGGCAGATCGTCGGCGACCTGGAAGCGAATTCCAGCGAAGGCCGGCTGGCGATCTCGGCGCCGCTGGCGCGCGCGCTGATCGGCCACGAAGAAGGCGATGCCGTCGAATTCCAGGCGCCCAACGGCAGGCGGGCCTATGAGATCGTCGAGGTCCGCTACGACTCCTGACAAGCGCCTTGTCGTCCACGTCCCGCAGCTCGAGGCGCTGCTGCGGGAATCGGAGGCAGCCCCGCCCCTGATTCGCGCGCTGGTGGAATCCGGCCGCGCAAGGCGGCTCGATCCGGCGTCGCCGCAGGGCGATCTGGTTGCCGGGCGGGCACTGCCGGCGGCGCCCCTGACCCGGCGCGTGGATCGCCCCGACGATGCGGGTGGCGCGTGGATGCGGGCCGATCCGATCGGCCTGGTGACCGACCTCGCGGCGGTCTGGCTGCAGTCCGACAAGGTCTTCGATCCGGGCGACTGGTGCGCGGCATTGTCCGAGCTGCTCGCGGAAGAAGGCCTGTCGCTCGACCTCGCCACTGGCGGGCGCGGCTACGTTCGCCTGGAGACGATTCCCGAGTGCAGTTTCTCCCCCCCTTGGACCCTGGCCGGCAACAGCCTCGAACACTGCCTGCCCGAGGGGCCCGACGGCCGTTGCTGGCGTCGGCTGCTCAACGAAACCCAGGTGCTACTGGCGCAGTACCGCCGCGGCGTGGATGACCCGTCATCGGTTCCGGGCAGCCTGTGGTTCTGGGGCGGCGGTGCCTTGCCCGATATCGACCCGGTTCAAGCGCGCGTCAGGCGCATCGTCGCCGACGACCCCGTCCTGCGCGGCATGGCCGACTGGCTCGGTCTGGAGCAGCTTGAATTCGACCCCTCGTTCGAGGCCGGCGGCGGCGACCTGGTCGAGTGGCCGGCGAGGCATGCCGAGGACGCCGACGCCAACCTGGAAAGGCTTCAGCAATTCCTTCGACCGGCCTGGCGTCGCCTGCGACGAGGCGGCATCCGCGAACTCGAACTGGCCGGGATGGCCACCCTGCGTCGTTTCACGACGACCGACGCCTGGCGGGTGTGGCGATGATCCGCTTCGTTCACGTGCGCCGCCGCGACGGCCTGGACGGCAGCATCGCCGGCCTGCATCCGGTGGTCGGCCGCGTCCTCGCCGCGCGCGGTGCGCGTGAGCTTCCCGACTATTCCCTGTCGAAGCTGCTGCCGCCGACCCTGGGCGGTCTGGACGCCGCCTGTGCCCTGCTGGAGGATTACATTGCCGAGAACAAGCGAATCGTCGTCGTGGGTGATTTCGACGCCGACGGCGCGACCGGCACGGCGCTCGCGGTGCGCGGCCTGCGGGCGATGGGCGCACGCGACCTGCACTGGCGGGTACCCGACCGGTTCCGGCACGGCTACGGCCTGGGGTTGAGCCTGGTCGGCGAACTCGAGGCGCTGAGCCCGGACCTGGTCGTGACGGTCGACCAGGGCGTCAGTTCGCACGACGGCGTGGCGCGCGCCCGCGACGCCGGCATGCGCGTGATCGTGACCGACCATCATCTGCCCGGCCCGACTCTGCCGCCGGCCGACGCCATCGTCAACCCCAACCTGCCGGGCGAGACCTTCGGGTCGGGTGCGCTGGCCGGCGTGGGCGTGATGTTCTACCTGCTCATGGCGCTGCGCTCGCGTCTGCGCGATCGCGGGCGTTTCGCGCGCGGGCGCGAGCCGCGCCTGGACCAGTGGCTCGACCTGGTCGCCCTGGGAACCGTTGCCGACCTGGTGCCGCTCGACGAGAACAATCGCCGCCTGGTCCAGCAGGGCCTGCTGCGCATTCGCGCCGGCCGCTGCCTGCCGGGCATTCGCGCCCTGCTGGAGGTGGCCGGTCGCAACCTGCGCCACGCCGATGCCTCCGACATGGGCTTCGCGGCCGGACCGCGCCTCAACGCCGCCGGTCGCCTCGAGGACATGGGTATCGGCATCCAATGCCTGCTGGCCGACAGCGAGGCCGAGGCGGTGGAACTGGCCGGCCGGCTGGATGCCCTCAATCGCGAACGCCAGACGCTGCAGGCGGACATGCAGGAGACCGCCGAGGCGCAGGCGCGCGAGTTGAGCGAGTCGGTCGAGGGCGACCTGCCCGGGCTTTGCGTGTTCGATGCCGAGTGGCACCAGGGCGTGGTCGGCCTGGTGGCCGGGCGCCTGGTCGAGCGACTGCAGCGTCCGGTGATCGCCTTCGCGCCGGCCGAGGCCGGCGGCAGCGAGCTCAAGGGTTCGGGGCGCAGCCCTGCGGGCGTGCACATGCGCGACCTGCTGGTCGATATCGACGCCGCCAATCCCGGCCTGATCGACCGCTTCGGCGGCCACGCGCGCGCGGCCGGCCTGTCGCTCGAGGCCGATCGCCTCGAAGCCTTTCGCGAGGCCTTTGAAGCGCAGCTCGCCGAGCGCGTGTTCGAGCCCGATGTCGTCTACACCGACGGTTGTCTGTCGGGCGACGAGCTTGGCCTGGAGACTGCCGCGGCGCTGGCCGAGGCCGGGCCCTGGGGCCAGGCCTGGCCCGAGCCCCTGTTCGACGGGCATTTCCGCGTGCTCGACCGGCGCGTCGTCGGCGCTCGTCATCTCAAGCTCAGGCTGCAGGCCGAAAGCGGCGGCCCGGCGCTCGACGCCATCGCCTTCGGCGCCGGCGGCCTCTGCCACCGGGAGCTGCCCGATCCCCTTGGTGTGGTCTACAGCCTGGAGATCAATCGCTGGCAGGGCCGCGTGACGCCCCAGATGCGCGTTCGCTTCCTGGTGGAATCACGCCAGGGCTGAGTCGGCCGCGCGCGTGATCTGTTCCGTGGCCGCGCGCGTCAGGTCGATGGCCTTGTGGCCCGCCACGACATCCGCCGTGGCGCCGTCGAGGCGCTTGCGCAGTTGACCCAGGAAATGCGGTTCGGCCAGCAGGACCAGCTGTCGAAAGCGTCCGTCGCGGCGTGCCTCGTTGAGTTGCCGGCCCAGCTCGCGCGCGAAGGCCTGCGCCTCGACGTCCTTGGGGTCGGTCGGTTCGTCGGCCGAGGATTCCCCGGGCGTGCGTGATTCCTGGACCTGGCCCGGACGGTCGGTGACCAGGTCCTGCCGGCGCAGGCGCGATTCGGGATGAACCAGCGACTCGATTTCCTCGAGCGGGCTGAACTTCTTCTCGCGCGCGAACAGTCGAGCGCGGCTGGCGTCGGCGACTACAATCCAGTATCCGGTCATGGTCTCCACCTCGGTTGCAAGCCTCCAACCCAAGGTAACAAGAGCGAGCGGTCAGTTGAGCGCTGGCTTCCCATGCCGACGCAGCGTTACAATGACCGGCTTTGCCGAACAACTTGCAACCAAGGACGCGAGTCATCATGGAACAGACTGCAATCAAGAATCTCCTCGACGACCTGGAGCGCCGTGTGCGGGCGCTGAGGGGGTATCTTTGACTACGATGGCAAGGTAGAACGACTCGAAGAAGTTACCCGCGAGCTCGAGGATCCGTCCGTCTGGGACGAGCCCGAGCACGCCCAGAAGCTGGGCAAGGAACGTTCCGACCTGGATCGCTCGGTCACGGCGCAGCGGGCGGTGATCGAGGGCGTGCGCGACGCCGCCGAGATGTTCGAGCTGGCGCAGGAAGAAGACGACGGGGAAACGCTCGACAGCGTCGGCGCGGATCTGCAGCGCCTGGAAAAGCAGGTTGTCGACCTGGAATTCCAGCGCATGTTCTCCGG
>CAZSGS010000207.1:0-4976 GCA_964606365.1 uncultured Wenzhouxiangella sp.
TCGGCGTTCATGGTCTGCGGCATGCTGGCGCTGGTCAGCCTGCCGACGACCGACGTCCACGCCCAGAGCACGTCCGCCGATCTTCGCGGTCGTGTGACCGACCAGGACGGCAGCGCCATATCCGGTGCGACGGTTCAGATTCTTCACGTTCCCTCGGGGACGGTTTCCGAAGCGGTAACGGGCGATTCCGGTGGCTTTTTCCGCGGCGGCATGCGCGTCGGCGGTCCTTACCAGATCACCGTCCAGGCAGAAGGCTACGAGGGAGAGCAGGAGAGTGACATCTTCCTCGAACCCGGTTCGCAGGATCCGCTGAATTTCGAACTCGGCGAGGCCGATCGCGACCTGGGTTCCATGCAGGTAGTCGGTTCGGTGATTTCCGCGGCAACCGCGCTCAACAACGGCGTGGGTTCGACCTTCAGCGCCCGCGACATCCAGAATCAGCCTTCGGCCGATCGCGATTTGATCTCCACGCTCGCGCGCGACCCGCTGGTGCAGAGCGAGGAAGTCGGCATCATGTCGGTTGCCGGATCCAATCCGCGCTTCAACGCCTTCGCCATCGACGGGTCGCTGCAGCAGGACGATTTCGGCCTGAGTGACGGCACCTATGCCACCACGCGTTCGCCGATCAACCTCGATGCCGTCGAGTCGGCCACCGTGGTGGCTTCCGATTACTCGGTGACCTCCAGCGGCTTTACCGGCGGCCTCGTCAACGTCGTCACCAAGTCCGGCACCAATGAATTCGACGGTTCGCTCTACTACGCCTACCAGGACGACGGCCTGATCGGCTCCGATTATGACGGCGGCACGTTCGATCCGGGCGACTTCGAAGAGAAGGAATACGGCTTCACCGTCGGTGGTCCGATCGTCAAGGACAAGCTGTTCTTCTTCGTCTCCTACGACGAGTACGAGAACGCCGCACCGGTAGATTTCACCAACCAGGATCAAGAGAACGGCGTTGATCCGGCCTTCTTCGAAACGGCCCGTCAGGTCATTCAGGACAACTACGGTTTCGATCCGGGCGGTCGCCCGCAGGTGGCCAACGTTCCCGAGACCTCCGAGCGCACGCTGGCCAAGGTCGACTGGAACATCACCGGCACCCAGCGCCTGTCCCTGACTTACCAGAAGTCGGAAGAAAACGACACCAGCCTCGGCGCCAACGAATTCGAGAGTGCCTGGTACGACATCCCGCTGTCGATCGAGGCCTACACGGCCGAGCTGTTCTCCGACTGGAGCTACAACTTCTCGACCAACCTGCGCATCAACCACACCGAGAAGGTGCGCGGCCAGAATTGCCGTGCCGGCACGCAGTATGGCCAGATTTCGCTCGACTTCTTCGATCTCGACGATATCGCCGGTAGCCCGTTCGAGGGGCTGGTCAACCAAACCGGGGATTTCATCGCCGGCTGCGACAACTTCCGCCACGCCAACGCCTTCGACGACGAGCGACTGCAGGTCTTCGCCTCGGGCGAGTACTTCATGGGTGACCACCTGATTACCTTTGGTACCGAGTACCAGCAGTACGATCTGTTCAACGCCTTCATCCCGTTCTCGAACGGCGACTTCCAGTTCTCCAGCTACGACGACCTGGTCGACGGCACGGCCGACGTGTTCTACAGCAACGTGTCGTCGAACGACGCCCAGCAGGGTGCCTCGCAGTGGGGCTACGATCACTGGGCCTTCTTCGTGCAGGACACCTGGTCGGTCACGCCGGACTTCGAACTGAGCTACGGCCTGCGCTACGAGCGCTTCGATCAGAGCGACGCGCCCGAATTCAGCGAGCCTGTATTCGAAGAGTACGGCGTCGATACCAGCAACAACATTGACGGCAACGATCTGATCATGCCGCGCCTCGGCTTCTTCTGGCGCCCCTGGGATCGCGCCAGCGTCAGCGGCGGCTTCGGCCTCTATGCCGGCGGCGATCCGAAGGTCTGGACCTCCAACGCCTTCCAGAAGGCCACTTTCGGTGCCTTCGCCAGCGACGTGCAGAATGTCGACTTCACGCAGGTTCCGCAGGAGCTGATCGATCAGGTTGCCACCGGTACCGCGACGCCGATCGACTACGTCGACGAGGACTTCAATACCCCGTCCGACTGGAAGGCCTCTCTGCGCTTCGAGCAGGCTTTCGATTTCGAGATCGGCGGCCTGGACCTGGGCGATGACTACAACTTCACCGCTCAGTGGCTCTACACCGAGGCCCGCGACGGCTTCACCTGGGAGAACCTGGCCCACCAGAACGAGGCTGCTCTGCCCCTGGGTACGGCCCCGGACGGTCGCCCGATTTATGCCGATCTCAACGATCTGGATATCCCCAACCTGACGCAGCTGACCAACAACAGCGGAGCGAGCAGTACGGTCCTGTCGCTGGGCTTGTCGAAGTACTTCGACAGCGGCGTGAACTTCAACTTCAGCTACGCCCACCAGGACACCGAGATCGTTTCCGAGGGCACCTCCTCGCGCGGCATCTCCAACTGGCGTGGAATCTTCGCCGCCGACAAGAACGATCCGGATCCGCGGACCTCGCCGTTCCAGATCGAGCACTCCTTCAAGCTCAACCTGGGCTACGAGCGTGCCTTGGTCGGTGATTACGCCACGCGCGTCGACCTGTTTGGCCGCGTGTTCAAGGGCGATGTCTTCAGCACTTCATTCGATGTCAATCCCGACAACGCCCTGTTCGGTCGTGCCGGTCTGGGTGAGTCGCCGTACGACAACGCCCCGCTCTACATTCCGGATCTCAACGGCGATCCTCGCGTGGTCTATGGTTCGGACTTCGACGTCGACGAGTTCGCCCAGTACGTTCGCGACAACAATATCTCGACGGGCGAAATTCACGATCCGTACTCGTCGGTGTCCAACGACTGGAACAGCATCTGGGATCTGCGCTTCCAGCAGGAGCTCCCGGGTATTCCGGGGCTGGGCAACTTCGTCGGCGACAACCGGTTCAAGCTGGTGCTCGATATCGAGAACTTCCTGAACCTGATCAACGACGACTGGGGCCGCTACACCAATGGTCCCTTCTTCGGGCAAGCTGGCATCGTGCAAGCGGATCTGGTTTCGGCCGAAGATGTGGACGCCAACGGTATCGACGGCGCCGAGGCTCTGACCGGCGACCAGCCGCGCCAGACCTGCCAGTCCGCCAGCGATTGCCTGTACCGCTACAACGATTTCAACGGTAATCCCACCAAGTTCACCGACGGCCAGCGTTCGGTGTATGAGATCCGCCTGACCCTGCGTTATGACTTCTGAGTAATCTGCGCAACCAGGGTGAGATTCCGGCTTCGGCCGGAGTCTCGAACGAACGGCCAGCCTGCGTGCTGGCCGTTTCTTTTTCTACCGGCGATAATGGTCGGTTGAGAACGACAAAAGAGAATCAGGAATACATGAACGATACGAACAACCGGCTGGGAGAGTGCCTCAGCGAAACGATTTCGACCAGTGTCTACCCTGCGCGCAGCCTCAAGGTGCTCTCGCGCGCGGAAGTGGCGCGTCTTTCGGATGCCACCGAGGAGGTCGGCGAACTGTTGCGCCGCGTGGCGCTGGCCGTGCTCACCTCCGGCGAGCAGGGCGACGATGCCGAGCGCATGCTCGAGACCTACAAGGATTTCCGCATCGAAGTCCACCAGGTCAATCGGGGCATGCGTATCGACCTCGAAAACGCCCCGGGTTGCGCCTTTGTCGATGGCGAGATGATTCGCGGCATTCGCGAACTGCTTTCGTCGGTCGTGCGCGATATCGTGTACTTCCACACCGAAATCCATCCCAGCCCCTATTTCGATCTCGACAGCTCGGACGGCATCAGCAACACGGTTTTCGAGATCCTTCGCAATGCCAAACTGCTCGATACCGACATCGATCCCCGGATGGTGGTCTGCTGGGGCGGGCACTCGATCAGCAGCGAAGAGTACGACTACACCAAGGAAACCGGTTACCAGCTGGGCCTGCGCGGCATGGACATCTGCACCGGCTGCGGGCCCGGTGCCATGAAGGGCCCGATGAAAGGGGCGACCATCGCACACGCCAAGCAGCGAACGCTGCCCGGCCGGTATGTCGGCATTTCCGAGCCCGGCATCATCGCCGCCGAGTCACCCAACCCCATCGTCAACGACCTGGTGATCATGCCCGACATCGAGAAACGTCTCGAGGCTTTCGTGCGCCTGGGCCACGGCATCATCGTTTTCCCCGGCGGTGTGGGCACGGCCGAGGAAATCCTCTACCTGCTCGGCGTGCTCCTCAATCCGGAAAACGGTGACATGCCGTTTCCGCTGGTCTTCACCGGTCCCGAATCGGCGCGCGAGTACTTCGAGGAGATCGACCGATTCGTCGGTCTGACCCTGGGTGAGGCGGCGCGTGAGCGCTATCACATCATCATCGACAACCCCGTCGCCGTGGCCCGCCACATGGCCGAAGGGATGAAGCGCGTTCGGCAGTGGCGCGTGGACATCAACGACGCGTTCTACTTCAACTGGCAGCTCAAGACCGACCTGGCATTCCAGGAGCCGTTCGAGGTGACGCACGAGAACATGGCCGGCCTCGATCTCTCGCCGGACCTGCCCGTACACGAGATGGCCGCCAACCTGCGCCGACTCTTTTCCGGCATCGTCACCGGCAACGTCAAACCGAACGGTCTGCGCGCCATCCGTGAACACGGTCCGTTCGAAATCAAGGGTGAACCCGCCATCCTCCGCGCGCTGGACGACCTGCTCCGGCGTTTCGTCGACCAGCACCGCATGAAACTTCCCGGCAACAAGCCCTACCAGCCCTGTTATCGCATTGTGAGTTGATCCCAAGCGTTGGCGGGGGCCGCCCCTGCCAAGGCACGGTGAACCGATGTTGGCTGGTTGGCTGGTTGGCTGGTCGGCCAATGCTGTCAGATGCCCTCGAGACACACGCGGCGAAGCCGCCCCGCAAATCTATCGGGCGCCGAACCAGCAAACAAGCCAACCAGCCAACCAGCCAACCAGCCAACCAGCCAACCAGCC
>CAZSGS010000208.1:0-4971 GCA_964606365.1 uncultured Wenzhouxiangella sp.
TCCGCTGATGATCATCCATGGCCTGCACGACGATATCGTGCCCTGGAAGACCACGGCGGCGATGATCGAGAAGCTGATGCTGCTGGGCAAGGACTTCGACCTGGTCGCGATGCCGCGCGCGCCGCACTGGTGGGCGGGCACAGAGCACTACGCGGTTTATACTTTCGGCAAGCTCGAGGACTTCCTCCGGCGTCACGTGCCGCCGGGGCCGCGGTCGCCTGATGGCGGCAACGACGGCCGCTGAAAGGCCGATCGACGGCATAATGGATTGATCGATTCACGCAACACGGGAATGACGCGCATGCAACTGGATCAAGCGAAGCAGACCATCGAGAGGCTCTGGCAGGACGACATGGTCGATGCCCTGTCGGAGTTCATCCGCATTCCGGCCAAGTCGCCGGATTTCGATCCCGACTGGGCGGCGAACGGCTATATCGACGAAGCCGTCGAGCACACCGTGCGGTGGTGCAAGCAGCAGCCTATCGAGGGCATGCAGATCGAGGTGGTCCGTCTCGAGGGGCGCACGCCGGTTGTGCTGATCGACATTCCGGGCAGCGTCGATGACACGGTTTTTCTCTACGGCCACCTCGACAAGCAACCCGAAGCCAGCGGCTGGTCGGAAGGGCTCGGACCCTGGCAGCCGGTGGTTCGCGACCGCAAGCTCTACGGTCGGGGCAGCGCGGACGACGGCTACGCCGTTTATTCCTCGATTGCCGCCATCCGCGCGGTCCAGGAGCAGGGCGAGCCGCATGCACGCTGCGTGCTGCTGATCGAGACCTGCGAGGAATCCGGCAGCTACGACCTGCCGGCGTATATCGAGCACCTGGCCGATCGTATCGGCTCGCCGTCCCTGGTCGTCTGTCTCGACTCCGGCGCCGGCAACTACGATCAGATGTGGATCACCAGTTCGCTGCGTGGCATGGCCGCCGGCACGCTGCACGTCGATATCCTGAGCGAAGGGGTGCACTCGGGCATGGCCTCTGGCATCGTGCCCTCGAGCTTCCGGATCGTCCGGCAGCTCTTGTCGCGTCTCGAAGACGAGACCACCGGGCGCATCCTGCCCGATGCGCTGAACGTCGAGGTGCCGGAGCAGCGCCGGCGACAGTTGGCGGCCGTGGCCGACGAACTGGGCGACGGTGTCCACCTCTCGCTGCCCTGGGTCGACGGGGCGGCGCCGGTCGGCGAGACGCCGCTGGACCGGCTGATCAACCGCAACTGGCGATCCGCCCTGGCGGTGACCGGCGCCGACGGGCTGCCGGCGCTCGGGCAGGCGGGTAACGTTCTGCGGCCCGGGACGGCGTTGAAGCTCTCCTTGCGTCTGCCGCCGACCCTGGACGCCGGGACGGCCACGCGCTGCATGAAGGACCTGCTCGAACGCGACCCGCCCTACGGCGCACGAGTGCGTTTCGAGCCGGAAACGCCGGCCGACGGATGGAACGCCCCGGAGTTCGCGCCCTGGCTCGAGTCGGCCTGTCAGAAGGCGTCGGAAGCGATGTTCGGCAAGCCGGCGATGTTCACGGGCGAGGGCGGTTCAATCCCCTTCATGGCGCTGCTGGGCGAGTCGTTTCCCGAAGCGCAGTTCCTGATCACCGGTGTGCTGGGGCCGAAATCCAACGCGCACGGCCCGAACGAGTTTCTGCACCTGCCGTATGTGAGCAAACTGACCAGCGCGGTCGCCAGCATCCTGGCCGACCACGGCGCGCGCGAGCGCTGAGGCCGGTATGGACTATCGCAACCTGATCCGCGACGTGCCCGACTGGCCCGAGCCGGGCGTGGTTTTCAAGGACATCACGCCCCTGCTGGCCGACCCCAAGGGCCTGGCCTGGGCGGTGGACCGGCTCTACGAGCCGTTCGTCGGCAAGGGCATCGACCTGGTGGCCGGCATCGAGTCGCGCGGGTTCATCTTCGCCGTCGGTGTGGCCCGCGCCCTGGGTGCGGGCTTCATCCCGGTGAGAAAGCCCGGCAAGCTGCCCAGGGCCACGCTACGGCGCCAGTACGATCTGGAATACGGCAGCGACGCCGTGGAAATGCACGCCGACGCGGCGGGTGAGGGGCATCGTGTATTGGTGGTTGACGATGTGCTGGCTACCGGCGGCACCATGGCGGCCACCTGCGAACTGTTCGCCGAGAGCGGCGCCGATGTCGTCGGTGCCGCCGTTCTGGTGGAACTGGGCTTCCTCGACGGCGCCCAGCGGGTCACGGTTCCGCTGCACTCGGTGATTGTTTACTGAGGTTCGTGCAACCTTTATGCAGCAGTAGATGCCCTATCAGTAGTAGCAAAAACGCCCCGGAAGGCCGGGGCGTTTTCGTTTCGGTCAATTGACCTTTCAGCTTACGGCGTATCCAGCCACAGGTCGTAGCTGCCGCTGCCCGAGTAGGACTCGACGCGCCAGTAGTAGTAACCGGCGGAGCCGTTGTAGCTGATCTGCTCTTCGCTGGTGGGACTGAGCGAAGTGGCAACCTGTTGCCAGCCGCTGCCGCTCCAGCGATACAGGCGCAGATCGAAGTCCGCGCTGGTCGGTCCGACGAGCCAGCCCTGTTGCGTGCCCGAGGGCGCGTAGTAGTAGTTGCCGTTGGGCTGCACTTGCGAGCCGCCGTTCGAGAGCGAGCCGCTGTACTGGGTGCAGTTGGTGCAGGGTGCGCCACCGCCACCACCGCCGCCGGGTTCGTCGAAGCTGCCGACCAGGCTCACGCCGGAGTAGCTCGAATAGCCGCGCAGCATGATGTGGTAGGTGCCGGCGTTCGGGCTGGCGAAATCGCAGCTCTCGTTGTTGCCGTTGCGGTAGGGGCGGCAGTCGTAGGTCGACGTGGTCGGCTCGGAACCGAAGCGCACGTACAGATCGGCATCACCCGAACCGCCGCTCATGGCGATTTCGAGATCGCTGGCGCCGGAGGGCACGTCGATGGTGAAGAACGTCTGCGAGCCCTGGCCACCGGAGAGGTTGCTTTCCGGGACGCCGTTGGACAGCTCGGTGGCACCGCCACCGCCGCCGCCACCGCCGCCGCCACCACCGCCGCCGTCGAACAGCGAGTAGGCGAGCAGGTTGGGCGAGCCGGAACCGATGCCGCTGAGCTTGCCGGTGGAGCCGGCATTGAAGATGGCGTTCTCGACCTGGGCCGGCGAAGCGCCCGGGTTGTCGGCCAGGTACAGCGCGGCGATGCCGGCAACGTGCGGCGACGCCATGGACGTGCCGCTGATCGTGTTGGTGGCTGAATTGCCGGTCGACCAGGCCGAGGTGATGCTCGAGCCGGGCGCGAAGATGTCGACGCAGCTGCCGTAGTTCGAGAAGCTCGAGCGCGAATCGGAGCTGGTGGTCGAACCGACGGTAATGGCGGCCGCCGAACGCGCCGGCGAGACGTTGCAGGCGTTCTGGTTCTCGTTGCCGGCCGCGACCACGACGGTGACGCCGGAGCTGCGCATATTGGCCACGGCGTTGTCGGTTGCGGTGGATGCGCCGCCGCCGAGGCTCATGTTGGCCACGGCCGGGGATTGCGCATTCTGCGCCACCCAGTCCATGCCGGCGATCACGCCGGAATTGGAGCCGGAGCCGTTGCAGCCGAGGACGCGTACGGCATGCACGGTCGCGCCCTTGGCAACACCATAGGTCGAACCGGCGACCGTGCCGGCGACGTGCGTGCCGTGCCCGTTGCAGTCGTTCCAGCCGCGGCCGTCGTTGATCGCGGTGTAGCCGTTCCCCATGCGGCCACTGAACTCGCCGTGCGAGCCGAGAACACCGGTATCCACGATATAGGCGTGCACGTTGCTGGCCGTCGTGTTGTAGGTGTAGCTGCCGTCGAGCGGGCGGTCTCGCTGATCGACTCGATCGAGGCCCCAGGTGGCATTGTTCTGGGTTGCGTTGATGGAGACGATGCCGTCCTCCTCGATATAGGCGACGCGATCATCCTCCAGCAGCCGCGCGACGCTTTTCGGGTTGGCCTGGATCACGAACGCGGGAAGCACGTGCGAGAACGAGGTCTGTAATTGTGCGCCGTAGCTGCGCGCCATGCTCTGTGCCGCCGAGGCGACCGTGATTCCGCGCCCGTCGCGCGAACCGAAGGTCGTCACGTCGTCCTTGAGAACGACGATGTACTGGCCTTCGATCGGTTGTTTCGCGGTGCGGAGTTCGGCTGCTTGAGCGGTGGAGAGGAAGGTGGCGGCCAGAAGGAAAAGGCCGGCCAGGTGGACTAGCGATAGTCGTCGTAACATATCGGGTTTTCTCCCATGTCGATCATTTCTGTGAGTCCCCTTGATCGCTTGACGGGCTCCGCTCCTCTCGGAGCCCGTTGAGTAAACCACACGGTTTGGCGTTACCTCATCGGCCGCGTGGCCCTTAGTGATATACCCGATCGAAGTGCGCAAAATCCAGTGAATTAGAAGGTTTGTTTTAGCTTTTGTGATGCGCGTCACATAAGTTTTTCGATTTAGTCATATGTTTGTCGCCAGTGTGCCGGTCATTCGGCAGAAAAAAAGCCCCGGAAGTCCGGGGCTTTCTCGTTTCGGGTCGATTGACCTTTCGGTTTACGGCGTATTCAGCCAGAGATCGTAACTGCCGCTGCCCGAGTAGGCGCTGACGCGGAAGTAGTAGTAGCCGGCCGAGCCGTTGTAGTCGATCTGTTCTTCGCTGTCGCCGCCTTCCGAGCTGGCGACTTCGTTCCAGCCCGAGCCGTCCCAGCGGAACAGCGCCAGGTCGAAGTCGGCGCTGGCGGGTCCGGAGAGCCATCCCTGGTGGGTGCCCGCGTCGGCGTAGTAGTACGTGCCGTCGGGCTGGACCTCGGAATCGCCGTCGGACAGCGAGCCGCCGTACTGGTCACAGTCGGTGCAAGGCGCACCGCCGTCACCGCCGCCGTCATCGCCGCCGCCGTCGTCGCCGCCGCCGTCGTCTTCGTCGAAGCTGCCGACGAGGCTGACGCCGGAATAGCTGGAGTAGCCCCGGATCATGACGTGCCAGGTGCCGGCCTGCGGATCGTCGA
>CAZSGS010000209.1:0-4956 GCA_964606365.1 uncultured Wenzhouxiangella sp.
TGTGCGACAAGGCAGAGACCCTGCTTGCCGAGGGCGGCTTCGGCAGCGCCTTCGAGAAGGTCGACATCGAATCCGACCTGGATCTGATCGAGCGCTACGGCGACAAGGTTCCGGTGCTGCACAACACCGAGACCGGTGAGAAACTGTCCTGGCCGTTCACCGCATCACAGGTGCGTGAACTGGCCGTCGAATGACGTGACGCAGGCCATTTCCCACGTCGACGCCGCGCGGCTCGAGCGGGCCCTGCTGGCCGGCATCGCCAACGTCTTTCGCCGTCGTGATCACATCAACGCCATCAATGTCTTTCCCGTTGCCGACAGCGACACCGGCACCAACCTGGTCTTTACCCTGGCCAGCGTGCGGCACGCCCTCGAGGCCCGTTCGCAAGGCAGCCTGCCCGACCTGCTGCGCCGTGTAGCCGACGCCGCGCTCGACGGCGCCCGCGGCAACTCCGGCGCCATCATGGCGCAGTACTTCCAGGGCCTGAGCGAATCGGGCCGCACGTTCCAGGTGCTCGACGGCAAGCGCCTGGCCGAAGTGTCGAGCGCCGGGGCGCGATCGGCGTGGTCGGCCATGTCCGAACCCGTGCCCGGCACCCTGCCGACGGTGCTGGAAGATTTTGCCGACGAGCTCACGCGCGTGGCTCGCGACGGCGGCGACGACATCCGCGAGCTGTTCCGGCGCGGCCTCGAGCGCGCCCGCAGGTCGCTGGCCGGCACGCCCGACCAGCTGGCCGTTCTGCGCGATGCCGGCGTGGTGGATGCCGGCGCCCAGGGCTTCGTCGACCTGCTCGAGGGCATCTGGGACTACATGCGCAGCGGCCGCCTGCCGCGCTTCGCCGCCGACGCTGGGGCGGCGCCGCTCGCCGACACCGCCGAACGCGCCGCGCCGGACCGTCACCGCTTCTGCACCGAATGCCTGATCGAGGGCGAGCACCTCGACGTCGCCGACTTGCGCGCGCGCCTGGAAGGGCTCGACGCCAGTTCCCTGGTGGTCGCCGGCACCGAGCGACGCGCCCGCGTGCACATCCACACCGACAGCCCCGGGACGATTTTCGGCCTGTGTGCGGAGTTCGGCGAACTCAAGCAGCAGAAGGCCGACGACATGACCCGCCAGCACGGGTTGATGAACCACGTCGGCAAGGTCGCCATCGTGACCGATTCGGCCGCCGATCTGCCGGCCGAGGAGATCGAACGCCTGGGTATCCACGTGGTCTCGGTACGGCTGAACTTCGGTGACGAGGAGTTCCTCGACAAGCTCACCATGACGCCTTCGCAGTTCTACGCCCGCCTGGCCGATTCCCCGGTGCATCCACAGACCTCGCAACCACCGCCGGCCGACTTCCGCCGCCAGTTCGAACTGCTGACGTCGCACGGGCTGGACGTTCTGGGGGTGCAGCTGTCGGGCGCGCTCAGCGGCACGCTTCAGGCCGCCCGCCAGAGCGCCGAGCGCCTGGACCCCGAACGCATCGAGGTGATGGACACCCGCAACGCCGCCTGCGGTCAGGGCCTGATGGTGCTGTGGGCCGCGGAAGCCGCCGCCAGGGGCTGGGAGCGTGTCGCCATCCGAACGTGGCTGACCGACATGCGCGAATCGTTCAAGACCTACGCCCTGGCGCGCGATCTCAGCTGGGGCGTCCGCGGCGGCCGCATCAAACCCCGACTGGAGAAGCTGGCCCGGGCGCTGCGGCTCAACCCGATCCTGACCGCCTCGCCGCAGGGCGTACTCGTCGCTCGTGGCGTGATCGCGGGCCGGCAAAGGACCGTCGAGAAATTCGCCCGCTACCTGCTTCGGCGCATGGATGCCGGAGCGACCTACCGCGTCATCATCAGCCATACCGACGCCGAAGCCGATGCGAGGGACCTGCGCAAACGCATTCTCGCCGGGCACCCGCAGGTCGACGCCTGCTGGGTGGTGGAAGCCAGCCCCGCCGTCGGTGCGCACGCCGGGCCGGGCACCCTGATCGCCGGCATGCACGTGTGGCAACCGCCGGAGCAGCGCCATGATTGAACTGCTGCTGGTCCTCGTCGGCGGCTACCTGCTGGGCTCGGTTTCCGGCGCGCTGCTGCTCGGGCGCCTGCGCGGCGTGGATATCCGCACCATGGGGTCGGGCAACGCCGGCGGCACCAACGCCCTGCGCACGGTCGGCTGGCGTTTCGCGCTGGCGGTCGTCGTGATCGATGTCGGCAAGGGCGCGGCCGCCGCCGGTCTGTTGCCCCTGGCCGCGCCACTGGTGGCCACCGACCCGCTCGACCTCACGACCCTGGCCGCCGTCGGCGGCTGCATGGCCGTTGTCGGCCATGTCTGGCCGGTGTTCTTCCGCTTCCACGGCGGCAAGGGGGCGGGAACGGCGGTCGGCGCCATCGCCGTGATCGCCCCCTGGTGCCTCGCACCGCTGCTGCTGGTCTGGCTGGTCACGCTCATCGGCAGCGGCTACGTCGGCCTGGCCACGATCCTTGCAGGCCTGAGCCTGGTGCCTTCGATGTGGATGCTCGGCCCCGAGCCCCTGCCGGCCCCGCTGGCGTTCCTGGCCATCGGCCTGGCCGTGCTGCTGGTCTTCACCCACCGGGCCAACCTGGCCCGCATGCGCGCCGGCGACGAGAACCGCTTCGACAAGGCGCGCCTGATCAAGCGACGCTGAGACCGGACTGCCCACCATGAAACCCGGCCTCCACGACCTCTACGCGCGCCTGGCCGACGGCCGACTGCACAACGGCGCGGCACTCGCCGCAGAACTGGGCATAACCCGCGCGGCCGTCTGGAAGCGGATGCAGGCGTTGCGCCAGATGGGGCTGGAGATCTCGGGAACGGCCGGGGACGGCTACCGGCTGCCGCACGCCGTCGAACTGCTCGATGCCGAGGCCATCGTGGCGAAGCTCGACACGCCCGGCATCGAGGTAGCCGTCGCCGGCGCCGTCGACTCCACCAACGCCCGACTGACGGCCGACGGCAGCCGGCACGCCCACGCCGTTCTGGCCGAGGCGCAGACGGCCGGCCGGGGGCGGCGCGGGCGCGGCTGGCGTTCGCCGCCGGGCAGCGGCCTCTACCTTTCGCTGGCCTGGCACTTCGAGTCCGGCCTGGCCGGGCTGGCTCCGCTCAGCCTGGTGGTGGGGCTGACGACCGCCGAAACCCTTCGCACCGCCGGCGGGGCGGCCGTGACAGTGAAGTGGCCCAACGACCTGTTCATCGACGATGCCAAGCTCGGCGGCTGCCTGGTCGAGCTCGGGGGCGCCGCGGAAGGTCCCTGCAGGGCGGTCGTCGGCATCGGCATCAACCTGTTTCGGACACCGGCCATGGACGACGTCGACCAGCCCTGGACCGCCCTGGAGGACCATGGCCGGGCGGTCGGACGCAACGCCCTGGCCGCCCACCTGCTCGACGCCCTGGCCGCCGCGCTGGCACGCTTCGACCGGCAAGGCTTCGACGGCTTCCTCGAGCGCTGGCCCGATTTCGACATGCTGCGCGACCGGCCCGTCAGGCTGACTCGCGGCGACGCACCGAGCGCCCATGGAACCGCGCGCGGCATCGACCGCCAGGGAAGACTGATGCTCGAGGCCGGCGGCGAAACCCGGCCGATCGCCAGCGGCGAGGTGAGCGTCCGTGTCCGCTGAGCTGGTCATCGACGTCGGCCACACCCGCGTCAAGTGGGCGCGGCTGGTCGAGGGCGCGGTCGATCCCCGCAGCATCGGGCGCGCGGCGACCGACGAGCCGGCCGCGCTCTACACTGCACCGGGCCGATCGGCCTGCCAGCGGGCCCTGATATCGGGGCAATCGAGGCCCGGCGCCGCGGCACGAATCGGCGAGAGACTCACACGCGAGGGGGCGCAAGTCGATATCATCACCACCGGTGATCGTCCGATGCCGGTCGCACCCGCCTACGCATCGCTGGGCTGCGATCGCTGGCTGGCCCTGCAAAGGCCACGGCTGGAGTCGCCCGGCGCTTTCGTGGTGGTCGACTGCGGAACGGCCATCACGGTCGACCTGGTCGACGCCGGGGGGCACCACCGCGGCGGCTGGATCATGGCCGGCATGGCCGCTGCCCGCGACGGCCTGTTCGAGCGCGCACCCGGCCTCGAGCGACCGCTGCCGAAGGCCGGGGGCATCGACCGACCGGCCCGCGACACGGGTGGGGCGCTGGCTCGGGGTGGGCTGATGCTGGCCGCCGGCGGCATCGAGCGGGCGATCCGGGCGGCAGAGCGGGCCGTCGACGATCACGTCAGCCTGTGGCTGACCGGGGGGGACGCCGCCGTGCTGGCCTCGCGCCTCGAGCGAAGCGCCCGGCACGATCCGCACCTGGTGCTTCACGGACTGGCCATGGCAACGCAATCGAAATGAATCACATCAACTGGCGCTGGGCCGCTGTCGCCCTGATGACCGTCAACGCCGCCGTCTTCGTCCTCGGCCGTCTCGCCGAGGCGCCGCCGCCCGTGCGCGAAGGCGAGCTGCCGCCGCTCGACCCCAGCCTGCCCCGGGTCGAGCTCGTGCAGGCGCCGGAGGAGGATGCAGACGCTTCCGCGGCGGCCTGCTACACCATCGGTCCGCTGCCCACACTGCTGGCCCAGCAGCGCGCGAGAGAGCGCCTGGCGCCCTTTGCCGGCCAGATCCAGGCCCGGCAGACCGAAGCCGACCGCGACCGCGGCTGGTGGGTCTACCTGCCCGCCAACGACCGGAATCAGGCGCTGGGGCTCACCCGCCAGCTCGCCGAGCGCGGCGTGGAGGACTACTACGTGGTCGCCGGCGGCACGCTGGAAAATGCCGTTTCGGTGGGCCTGTACGAAAGCATCGAGAATGCACGCGAGCGCCAGCGACGGATTCGCGCCATGGGCTTCGACGCCCAGCTCGAAGTGCGCCGGGAAGCCGTCCCGCAGTTCTGGGTCGACTACCGCGTCGAGCCCGGCGAGTCGCCGCCGTGGCGCTTCATCGTACGCGCCTCCCCGGGCGCCCAGCGCGTCGGCG
>CAZSGS010000210.1:0-4955 GCA_964606365.1 uncultured Wenzhouxiangella sp.
TTTCGTCGACCTGCTCGAGATCGACGCCGCATCGCGCACCAAGGTGGACGACACGCGCGAGATTCTCGACAACGTTCAGTACGCGCCCACGCGGGGGCGCTTCAAGGTCTACCTGATCGACGAAGTGCACATGCTCTCGCGTCACAGTTTCAACGCCTTGCTCAAGACGCTCGAGGAGCCGCCCGATCACGTCAAGTTCGTGCTGGCGACGACCGACCCGCAGCAGATTCCGGTCACCATCCTGTCGCGCTGCCTGCAGTTCAACCTGCGCCGCCTCAACACCGAGGAAATCGGTGGCCAGATCCGACGCATACTCGAGGACGAAGGCATCGAGTGCGAGGCCGCGGCGGTGGACCTGCTCGCGCGCGCGGCCGACGGCAGCATGCGCGATGGCCTGAGCCTGCTCGACCAGGCCCTGGCCGGCAGCGGCAAGCTGCTCGAGTCCGATGTGCGCGACATGCTCGGCAGCGTTGAACAGCGCCACGTGCACGCCATCCTGGAGGCGCTGTCGGGCAACGACGCGGCCGCTGCGATTGCGGCCGTGGGCGAGGTTTTCGCCCAGGCGCGCGGCATGGGACAGCTGCTGGCCGATCTGGCAGAGGCACTGCATCGCATTGCCCTGATCCAGCAGCTGCCGGACTACCGCGACGACAGCCGGGCCGACTGGGACGAGTTGATCGACCTGGCCGGCAAGCTCGATCCCGAGGACGTGCAGCTTTGCTACCAGATCGCCATCACCGGCCGGCGCGACCTGCCCCTTGCGCCTTCGGAACGCAGCGGGTGCGAAATGACGCTCCTGCGCATGTTCGCGTTCCGGCCGCTCGAGGAGGGCGCGCGACCGGACGGCGGTCCGGGTGGTGCGGATGCCGGTTCCGGCGCGTCTTCCGGTGCCGATGGCGCGGGCGTGGATGCGTCTGCCCGAGCGCGGGGCGATGCCCGGCCCCGGGCCGGCGCGGGCATGGCATCCATCGAGCCGGCCAATCGGCCGGCCGCGCACGACGCTACCCAAGGCGCCGCGGTCGATACCCACTCGGACACATCGCTGAGCTCGGAAACATGGCCGAGCGTGCTCGAAGAGCTGCCGTTGAGCGATTCTTTCCGTACCGTCGCGGCCATGCTGGTTGTCGGTCGCTTCGATCGCCCCAAAGTCGAGTTCACGGCGGCGCGCGACGATATGGTGCTGATCAGCGAGCGCTTTCGCCAGGCCCTGGAAGAAGCGGTAACGCAGTGGGCCGGTGAACCGCTCAAGATCAGTATTCAGCCGGTCGACGACGCCGATCTGGCCACGCCGGCGGTGCTCGAAGAGCAGAAGATCGCCCGCACCCAGGCGGAAGCCGAGGAAGCGATCGAGGCCGATCCTTTCGTTCAGCGCCTGGTCGAGCGCTTCGACGCGCAAGTCGTGCGCGAGTCCATTCGCCCGATCAATACACGGAGCCACTGAAATGAAAGACAACATCGCGCAGTTGATGCAGCAGGCGCAGAAGGTTCAGGAGAACCTCAAGAAGGCCCAGGAAGAGCTGTCCGGCCTGGAAGTCACCGGCGAAGCCGGGGGCGGCCTGGTCAAGGTGCGGATGAACGGCAAGCACGAAGTGCAACGCGTCAGCATCGATCCGGAAGTTGCCGACGACCGCGAAATGATCGAGGACCTGGTGGCCGCCGCCGTCAACGATGCGGTCAAGCGCGTCCAGGAGATCACAAGGGAGCGCATGGCGGGCCTGACCGGCGGGATGCCGATGCCGCCGGGTTTCAACCTCTGAGACCGAATCGCACGTGAGCGCCGAGCCCTTCGACGAACTGCTCGAAGCCCTGCGTTGCCTGCCCGGCGTCGGAGCGCGGTCGGCCCAGCGTATGGCCCTGCAGCTGCTCGAGCGTGACCGCGAAGGCGGGCGCCGCTTGTCCGAGGCCCTGGCGACGGCGATGCGCGACATCCGTCGTTGTCGGCGCTGCCGCAATTTCACCAGCGAACCCGAGTGCCGTATCTGCGCCAGCGAGCGGCGCTCCAGCGACGTGCTGTGCATCGTCGAGAGTCCCGGCGACGTGCTGGCGATCGAAGCGGCGACCGGTTTCGAAGGACGGTACTTCGTTCTGCTGGGCCGGCTTTCCCCGCTGGACGGCATCGGCCCGGAGGATCTCGGGCTGGACCTGCTTGGCAAGCGGCTCGATGAAGAAAGCGTTTCCGAAATCATTATCGCCACAAACACCACGGTCGAGGGCGAAGCCACTGCGCAGTACCTGCGCGAGATGGCGTTCTCGCGCGGCATTCGTACCTCGCGCCTGGCGCAAGGCGTGCCGCTGGGCGGCGAGCTCGAGCACACCGATCGCTCGACTCTGGCCCACGCGTTCAATTCCCGCCTGAACCTGTAGAAAAAACCCCTCCGCCACGAGCGGCGGAGGGGTTCGATCGCGGCCTTGGGAGTGGGCCTCAGCCTTCCGAGGCCGGTTCGGCATCGAGCTCGATGCGCTCGCGATTCTGGTCGAGCGTACGCAGGCCGATTCCCCGGACGTTGACCAGCTCGTCGATGTGCTCGAAATCGCCGTTCTCCTGGCGATAGTCGACGATGGCCTCGGACTTGGCGGGGCCGACGCCGTCGAGCGCCTCGGCCAGCTGCTCGGCGCTGGCGCTGTTGATGTCGACTCTCGTTTCCTGCGCCAGGCCGGTCTGAACCAGGGCCAGGGAAAGGACCAGTGCAATGAGTACGTTGCGGATCATGATGAATCTCCTTTTTCGTTTCCTGAGGTTTCGCGTTTCCGCCGGGGCGTCGCCCGACGTTGGACACATTGTTGCGGGCGGCCGGAGCCTCGCGAATCGGCAAATCGCAACGGTATTACGTAGTACAAAAGCGCATTGATCGTTCGGAAAACCGCCTTCTCAGGTTTTGAGAAATCGGCGTGGTGGAATGATCCCGCAGTCAATCAACGGGAGATTTCCAGCCATGAGCAAGCGAGTCAGCAGCAGCCACATCCGGGACGAGATCGTGGGCAAGACCATCAGCGGGGTGATCGCTCGCCCGGGCAGGACGGGCGAGCCGCCGGTGGTGATGATGATGCGCTTCGACGACGGCAGTGTCGTGGAGTTCGTCTCGCCACGCAGCGACCGCCTGCTTCGGCAGGCCATGCGCGGCGGCGACGAGTGCGCCCAGGAGCAGCTGCCGCTGGCCGGGCTGGCGGCGTGATTTTGGGTGATATGCATCACAAAACAGCGCTTTGCGGCGGGCTTTCGCCTTTATCCACAAAACCTGTGGATAAGGTTGTGGGTAAAATCCGTTCGGCTGGTTGGTGGCCGGTGTTCAAGCGCATTGGTCAATTAGTGACCAATCAATGAAATAATAATAAAAACAGAAGGTTATACAAAAACAAACCGCCATCGAAGGTTCATGTCACTGTCAAGATTCCGTCAAGGATGGAATCAACCAGTTGTGCATAACATTCGAAGATACTACTTGATGATATGCACGTAACTTATTGATTATTTGTTTCGTGGCCGTCACCGTCCCGCGGCGCGGCAATTTCGGTCGGCCAGGCGGCCAGCTGGCGAAGCAAAACCTCCTGTTCGGGGCGCTCTGCCATGAGGGTCTTGAGCTGATCTCGATACGCGGCGAGGCGGATACTGCCCAGGTCCGGGTCGTCGATCAGGCGTCTGCGGCGGAAGCGTTCCCAGTCCTTCTTTTCCGCTTCGGCAAGGGTCTCCGGCCAGAGCCGGGCGCGGTAGCGAAACAGCAGTTCGTTCAGGCGTTCGTCGCGAAAGGGCGCCTGCAGCTCGGCGAGTCGTGCAGGGTCGAGTTCCTGGACGCGCTGGATGACCGGGCGATCGCTGTTGGGCGGAAAGCCGCCGTAGAGATCGAGCTCGGGATCGGCGGTGCCGGCCTGGCTGCTTCGCCCGGCAAACAGCGTGCCCAGGCGTTCGACGAACTCGGGTCGACGTTCGAGCAGGGCGGCCCGCTGTCGCAGTTTCTTCGGCTCGATCCCGAGTGCTGTCGCCCGCGAATCCCCGAGCACGCTCATCGGCGCCAGGATCGGGCATCGATTGTTGCGCACCAGCTTGACCGGAACCCGCTCGAGGCCTTCGGGCAAGTCCGCCGCGGGCGTCCAGTAGCGGTCGGCGAGCTCGCCGGCGCTGAGTTTAAGAAACGGCTCAGGGTCGACGTTGAGATTCCAGACCAGCCACTGGCTGGCGATCTGCGGGTGGCGCCCCAGCGCCAGCACGGGCGCGACACCGCAACCGGGCAGGGCGGGGAAGCGCGAAGACGCATGCAGCAGCGGCTCCTTCTGTCCGAGCATCCGGTCGATGCGGTCGCGGTTGCGCAGATCCAGGGCCCAGGTCCAGAGTTTGGGCTGATGTGTCTTCACCAGACGGGCCATGGCAATGGTGGCGTCCACGTCGGCCATGGCATCGTGCGCCCGGCTGGTATCCAGGCCGTTGGCGGCGGCGAGGTCCTCGAGCCGAAAGCTCGGTCGCCCGTCGTCGTGGTCCGGCCATTCGATTCCGTCCGGCCGCACGGCGCGCGCCAGGCGCATCAAGTCGATCAGGTCGAAGCGGGAGTTGCCGTTCGCCCATTCGCGGGCGTAGGGATCGATGAAGTTGCGCCAGAACAGGTGGCGGGCGACTTCGTCGTCGAAGCGGAAATTGTTGTAGCCGACCGAGCAGGTGCGCGGGCGGCCCATCAGCTCGAAAATGCGCGCGGCGAACTCGTTTTCCGGAAGTCCGCGTTCGCGAGCGAACTGCGGGGTGATGCCGGTGATCAGGCAGGCCATGGGTTGGGGGAGCATGTCGTCGGCCGGACGGCAGTAGAACATCGCGGGCTCGCCGACCGGCTCCAGGGCCGCGTCGGTGCGGCGCGCGGCGAACTGGGCGGGGCGGTCCCGGCGCGGGTCGGCGCCGAAGGTTTCGAAGTCGTGCCAGAGAAAGGTTTCGTCGTTCATGGCCGTGCATGATTCCACAGTGCCGGTCTCGGGGC
>CAZSGS010000211.1:0-4944 GCA_964606365.1 uncultured Wenzhouxiangella sp.
TCATCGACGCCCTGCTTATTGATCAGGACAGCACCTTCGTACCTTAGATTCTCGTCCATGAGCTGTGAGATCGCCTTCAGCAACGTGCTTTTACCGGAACCCGACGGCCCCATGACCGCGACGACGCCGGTCTTTGGGAGCCGGACCTCTGGGACCGATAAGATCCGCTTCTTCTTTGCATAGATCTCCAGGCCGCGAATGCTCATCCCGCAGCAGCCGGGATCATCGAATAATAATTGCACATGCTCCTGATTGCGCGGATATTCTACTGCAGCATTGCTCAGGACCGATTCTTGAGATGCAAACAACATCTAACCCTCCGACAAGTAACGCTGCGCAAGGCGCGGCACGATGAAAAGAAACAGTAGGAAGATGATCAGCAGGAGCGACAGGCTTCTCGCCTCCGGCATTCCCCCCGGCACCTCCATTGCTAGCAGAAACACATGGAAATTCAGCAGCCTGACCGAATCCATGATCGACTCTGGGAAGGCCGTCAATGCGCCACAGGTGAGCATGACGGCCGCGGTATCACCCAGAGAGGTCGCCCATCCCAGGACCAGGACATCGACAATCTTTCCCTTCTGATAGGCCGGTGATAGTCGGAACAAGAACTCCAGCGGCCCGACGCCGAACGATGCGGCGGCCGTCCCGTACCGCTGGTTAAAGGGTTTCAGCATTTGCGAAAAGGCCGTGACCAAGGTCGGATAGAGCAACAACAGCAAGGTCAGCATCGCGGACAGCATTGACCAGCCGAAACCCAGGGCATTGCAGAACAGGAGAAACCCGATAATGCCGAGGATGATCGAGGGCATGCCGGCGAGGATATACACCGAAATCAGGGTCACCGATTGCAGCCAACCCGGCAGCCGAACGATACCGGCGATGACACCGGCGACCAGATAAGCCGGCAGCGCGGCCAACAACACCGCCCCAACCGTCGTGATAATGGTGCCGACAATAATGCCCGCCGTTGTATGCTCAAAATGCAGCGGTTTGATAAAGGTGGCGATGATGCTCACGGTCATCAGCAAGTACAACCACAGGATCCATTGGCGCCCCACGAGTTTAAGCATTCGCTAGCCTCCTGTATTGCGCGAGCAACACCGTTAGGATGATCACAATTGCGGTCGTCGCCAATGCAAACAGCGCGGTTTCATGCATTCCGGTGGCGTAGGACATCTCCAGTGCGATGGTTGCAGTCAGCGACCGGAACCCTTCCAGCAAGCCTCCGGGCACCTGCACACTGTTTCCGGAAAGCATCAAGACCACCATGGTTTCGCCAAAGACGCGACAGAAGATGTAGTTGATGGTCCCGATCACCGCCGTGGGCTGGCTCTTGATGAAGAGCTCGGAACGGCTCAGGACCGTCATTTGGAAACTGCTCTCCAGTCCTTGGTATTCATCCAGGTGCGTTAGATAACTACGATAGAATAAGAGGGTGCAGGTGGGTGTGATAAAGATGGTCAGGCCGATCGTCGCGGCCAGCAGCGAATAGCCTGTGCCGCCGAAGGTGTCGCGCACGAGCGGGATGACCTCAATGATCGCCCAGATGCCGATGATCACCGAGGGCAACGAGATCCACACCTCCATCACCGACACGAGCACCGGGTTGAGCCAGCTCCTGCGGTTGTCGACCAGTTGCACACTGACGAACCACCCCGCCAGCAGGGACAACGGCAAGGCCATCAGGACCAGCAGAAAGCTGCCGGTCAACGCAGTGCCGAACCCGAAGGCGCCGACGTTGGGCCGCCAGTCGAATGACAGCCAATTACGAAGCGGGATCTGCTCGAAGAACTCCCAGGAACTGATGAGCGGGTAGGCCAGCATGAAGATCAGCACCGCCACCAGCAGCAGGAGGATCGCCTTTATCCCGAGATGACCGGCACCCCTGTCTCTCAAGCCTGAGACGCTAGAAAAACCACCACCCTCGGCGCCGCCCGGTGAGGCCTCTTGCTCGTCGCGCAAATAGTGCACCACGGCCCGGCTGCTAGCAGTTGCTTGAGGATTATCGATATTCATCGCGACCTACTAGGTGCATGAGTCCGCATCCACGTCACCGAACGGTATCGAGCGGCGAGGCGTTCGTCGAGCAGGCGGCCGAGACGAAGGCCGCTCGAGAGCAAAGATGACCCTGGGGTGTCCAGGAGGTGCCGGATACGAGCCCGACGGGACTCGCATCCTTGGACAGGCTTACAGGGCCGGAGCGACGCCCATTTCAAGGAAGACGGCTGCAGCCTCCGGCGTTTTCAAAACCTCGAGCACCCGTTCCATCACCTCGGCGTTCTCCTCCGTGTACGCGAGGTTCATGTCACGGGCCCAATCGTATTCGCCACTTTTGACGTTATCCCACGTCGGTGCGACCCCATCCAACTTTAACGCCTTGATCGGCTCGCCCGACTCGATGGCAGCTTCCGTATACCCGTAACCCAAATAGGCCAAGCCATGCGGATCGCCCGCCAAGGTGGCGATGGTCTGACCGCTGGGCGCGATGATGAGCAGATCCTTCGCGGTTTCACCGACGACATCGAAGTGGCTGTCGAACTTGGTCTTGGTCCCGCCGCCCACTTCCTTGTCCAGGGCGTTGATCTTGTAGCCATTCAACTCGTCGGTCTTACCGGTATAGATATCGACGACCTGCTCCGTGGTGATGTTGTCGAACGGCGCTTCCTCGTTCGCAATCATCGCCAGCCAGTCGCGGGCGATGACCACCTGGGTCACGTCTTCCGCCTCGTCGCCTTTGAGCTTGCGGGTCATCATGGCGATATCGGCCATTCCCATCTTCGCGGACTTGTATCCGGCGGTCGACCCGCCGGCTTGGATCTCGGGCTCGATCCCATGCTCGATGAACACCGGCGTCATGGCTTCCATGATCGGAAAAATGGTAGTACTGCCAGCGAACGTCACGGTTTCGGCGGCGACTGGCGCGGCAAGGACGCAAGAAAGCGACAGGGCAACAATGTGTTTCATGACCTACTCCTCCAGAATTTGTAGTGCTGATTGATCGTCGATGCTGCGCGATCCTTCGCGCAGATCGCGCAGATCCGAAAACAACGGTTTTCGAATGAGGTGCCTTCAGCCGCTCGAGGCGGTTGAAAACGGCGGCAGCAATCGGACAGGTCTGCTATGCAGAGGACCGATGCGCCATGAGGAATCCAGCGGGCGCGATCGAAGAAAGGCGCTGCTCAATATCACGAACTGAGCGACAGACATCCCTCGCGAGCGCGAGGCCTGCTCGAACAATAAGCAAAGAAGCAAATAGGAACATAGGGATTTTGTTGCTCGGTGCAGTGATCGCGAACCGAGCTCCTCCTCGTTTGGTGGATTGTCGTTGGGCGCGTCTCGCCGTCAGAAAACAGGCAAGGCATGCGCCGCATGTCGTCTTTATCATATATTTATTAGCACCCTACCGCCTTTATCAACCAATCGTCAACTCTTGATGATGGGACTTCGATTCCCGCGAGTTTCTGACTGCCATCCTTCGGTGATCGACTGCGAGTGAAATTGGCTTATGCGACCCGGTAAAGGTTGAAGGCGCGCCCCGATCTGTCGAGCAAATCCCAGCGCAGACCGATATCTGTGGACCCAAACCGGACTGCCTAGCCAAATGCAGTACCAGCAACACAGGGCTCTAATATTGGAGTTTACTGAAATTGATCGTTTCGTGAGGCTGCTCAGAAGCCTAACAGAATGCCCTGTAGCCAGATAGATCAGGAGGTTGTGCGAGTCAAGCGGCTGTTTATTTAGGGCCTCTTAGAAGCCCTAACAGAATGGCCTCTACGGCTTAGTGACGATTCACTAATAAGTAAATGATCTTAGCTTATGTGATTTCTCGGACAAATCCCCAAGCGCTTGAAAAGTTATTGTTTTGCTGCGAGCAGCAACGCCGGTTGATTTGGAGAATGCAGTGGCGTGAACGAATTTTCAGGTTACAAGGCGGCCCATGAGGACGCAATGCGGCTGTACTGCCGCTCACTGCCGGAAGACCATCGGCGCCGCTATGCCGCCATTGAGGCGTTGAAGATCGGCTACGGCGGCGTCGCCTATGTCGCCCGCGTACTAGGCATAAGTCGTCGCACGATCCACACCGGCATCCGCGAGTTGGAGCAGATGAGCAACGACGACCCAGATCAGCCGCAACGCCCCAGCGGAGACCCCAACCGAGTGCGACGCCGCGGCGGTGGTCGAGCGCCAATCAGCGAGCGAGAGCCGCAGCTGAAAGCGATATTGCACGAGGTGCTCGAGGGCCATCGTGCTGGCAGCCCGACCGATGAGCGGGTGCGCTGGACCGATCTCAAGCCGTTGCAACTCGCGCAGCGCCTGCTCGAGCACGGCATTGACGTCGGGCGATGGATCACCACCTGTTTGAGCCGGAAGCGCTTGAGCAACCGCTCGATCAACGGCGCCAGAATGGTGGTTTCGGCCACGTTGCCCTCGAACACCTCGTGGGCGATCGGCAGCCCCTCGGCGCTCTGCACGACACCGAGGGCCACCCGGCGATCGATCCCGCCGGTGTCCTTGCTCAGTCCATGGCGGCGCAGATCGCCCACGCACTGCCGGTGCCGTGGATGCGCACCGTGGTCACGTCATAGAAGATCACGCTGAGATCCTGATCCAGTAACGGGCGCAACTGCTTGGCCGCCGCGCACTCAACCGCCTCGTTGTGCTCCTCCAGGGCGTCCATTGCCCGCAGCAACTGTTCATGATGCACATCGCTGAGTTCAACCGCAGGCAGCTGCGCGCGTTCCTGCAGCCACTCCAGCAGCCCGAGCTTGCTGCTCGGCTCGGCCAGGCGGTTGAACACCATCGCTCGGATCAGCGCTTCGGCATCGAATTGGCGGCGTGAGGAGCGCAGTGCCCGACGCAGGGCCTCGCCCAGACACAATGCCTGTCAGAGCTGATGCAGGGCCCAGACATCGCCATCGCTGCGCGCGGTCTCGAACACCG
>CAZSGS010000212.1:0-4933 GCA_964606365.1 uncultured Wenzhouxiangella sp.
CATCCTCCAGCTGATCGAAATTCCGCCCGCGATCGACGCCCTCGGCGGCGTGGCCATGGAACTCGAGGACGCCGCCCTGCCCCTGCTGCACGGTATCGTCACCACCACCGAACTCGACGAAGGCTTCAGGGATGCCGACGTTGCCCTGCTGGTCGGCGCCAAGCCGCGCGGACCGGGCATGGAGCGCGCCGACTTGCTGGCCGAGAACGGCAAGATCTTCGGCCCGCAGGGCAAGAGCCTGAATGCCGTGGCCAGCCGCGACGTCAAGGTCCTGGTCGTCGGCAACCCGGCCAATACCAACGCCCTGATCGCGCAGGCCAACGCCCCCGACCTTCCGCCGGAGAACTTCACCGCGATGACGCGGCTGGACCACAACCGGGCCCTGGCGCAGCTGGCGAACAAGACCGGCACCCACCACACCCGCATCAAGCAGATGACGATCTGGGGCAACCATTCGTCGACCCAGTACCCCGACCTGCACCACGCCAACGTCGACGGCCAGAAGGCCATCGACCTGGTCGACCGCGACTGGTACGAGAACGATTTCATTCCCACCGTGCAACAGCGCGGCGCGGCCATCATCAAGGCGCGCGGGGCCTCCAGCGCCGCTTCAGCGGCTTCCAGCGCCATCGATCACATCCGCGACTGGATGCTGGGTACCGACGGCGACAGCTGGGTTTCCATGGCCGTGCCGGCCGACGGCAGTTACGGTATCGAGCCGGGCGTGATCTTCTCCTTCCCGTGCACATGCGAAGATGGTGAGTGGAAAATCGTTCAGAGGCTGGAGATCAACGAGTTCTCGCAGGCCCGCCTGGACGCCACCGACAAGGAACTGCGCGAAGAGCGCCAGGCGGTGGAATCACTGCTTTGAGACCACAGGAGGAACCGATGAAAGTGATCAAGTCCGCATTGATGGCCAGCCTGATGGCGCTGCCGCTGATAGCCGCGGCCCAGGACCTCGAGCGCACGCCGGCCCCCGAAGACGCGCGCGTTTACTTCGCCACGCCGCAGGATGGCGATACGGTGTCCAGCCCCGTCACGATCCGCTTCGGGCTCGAGGGCATGGGCGTGGCGCCGGCCGGCGTCGACCATGGCGCCACAGGCCACCACCACCTGCTCATCGACACCGACGAGGACGGCATGCCGGCGATGGACCGGCCGCTGCCCACCACCGACCGGGTCGTTCACTTTGGCGGCGGTCAGACCGAGACAACGATCGACCTGGAGCCGGGCGAACACACGCTCCAGCTTCTTCTCGGCGACCACCGCCACGTGCCGCACGCGCCGGCAATCATGTCGGAGAAGATCACGGTAACGGTGGAGTGATCCCACCCGTTCCTGTCGGCACGAAAGACTCGAACACGAAGAATCCCCGGGTCAGGCAATCTTGCGATGCTTGCCGACGATGCGCATCGACAGCTCCAGGGCCTGCTCGTAGTTGAGTCGGGGATCGACCGTTGTCTTGTAGGCGCGTGACAGATCGTGCGCGGCAAGCTCGCGGGCGCCGCCGATGCACTCGGTGACGTTCTCCCCGGTCAGCTCCAGGTGCACGCCGCCCAGCCGGGAACCGCATTCGGCGTGGATATCGAAGCTCTGCTCGACCTCCGACACGATGTTGGCGAAGCGCCGCGTCTTGTAGCCGTTCTCGGTCTTTTCGGTATTGCCGTGCATCGGATCGCAAATCCACAGCACCGGCGAACCGGTCGAGCGCGCGGCCTCGATCAGCGGCGGCAGTTTGTCGGCGACCTGGCCGGCACCCATACGGTGGATCAGTACCAGCCGGCCCGGCTCGTTGTCCGGGTTGAGCGTGTGAATCAAGCCCTTGAGCCAGCTGGCCGACATGCCGGGCCCCACCTTGATGCCCATCGGGTTGCGAATGCCGCGAAACATTTCGACATGCGCGCCTTCGAGTTCGGCCGTGCGCATGCCGATCCACGGGAAGTGGGTCGACAGGTTGAACCAGCCCCACTGGCGCGGAACGCGGCGTGTCAGGGCCTGCTCGTAGTTCAGGTGCAGCGCCTCGTGCGAGGTAAAGAAATCCACGCGACGGAGGCTGCCGGGCTGCTGCCCGGTAATCGTCTCCATGAAGCGCACGGAGTGCCCGATGCTCTCGGCAATGCGCTCGAACTCCTCGGCCAGCGGTGAATGTTCCAGCCAACCCAGGTTCCAGTACTCGGGATGGTGCAAGTCGGCAAACCCACCGTCGACCAGCGCCCGCACGAAGTTCATCGTCATCGCCGAACTGGCGTGGGCACGCAACAGGCGTTCGGGGTCGGGCGTGCGCGCCGCCTCGGTAAATTCCGGCGCGTTTACAAGATCGCCGCGGTAGCTCGGCAAGGTCACGCCGTCACGCGTTTCGGTGTCGGCCGAGCGCGGCTTGGCGTATTGCCCGGCAAAGCGACCGATGCGCACAACCGGCTTCTCCATCCCGTGCAGCATCACCAGCGACATCTGCAGCAGGACTTTCAAGCGATTGGCGATGATGCTGGGTTCACAGTCCTCGAACAGTTCGGCGCAGTCGCCGCCCTGCAGCACGAAGCGCCTGCCGGCCTGCGCCTCGGCGATCTGCTCCTTGAGCGCGAGGATCTCCCAGGAAGTGACCAGCGGCGGCATCGACGACAAACGGCCCAGCGCCTGCCGAAACGCGATCTCGTCGGGATAGGTCGCCTGCTGGCCGGCCTTGTGCCGCTGCCAGGAATCCGGCCGCCAGCCCTTCGCGGGTGTGATTGTCCTGAATTTCTCGCTCATCGTCCCTGCTTCCTCGACGCAATCGTGTTCGCCAGAAGCGCCCAGAGAATGAATACCGAAAGTCCAACATACCAGATCAACGTCCACACCGGCATCGACAAACCGAGGAAGTACCAGTCCACTTCGGCGCACTCGCCCGCGCCGGTGAAGGCTTCGTTGAGGATTTCCATGAGGGGAAAATCGTACTCGAGCATGAAGTACATGCCGGGGCCGCAGTCGGGCACCTCGTCGGCGGGCAGGTTCTGCAGCCAGACGTGTCGTGCAGCGGTCGTGATGCCCCACCCGGCACCCGCCAGGATGGGAATGCCGTAGACCCAGCGTCCCCAACCGCGGGGACCGTGAATCGCGCCGATCAGCGCGAACCCGCCCATGATCATGAAACCCAGGCGTTGCAGTATGCAAAGCGGACAGGGCTCGAGCCCCAGCTGGAACTGCGCGTAGTAGGCGTAGGCCAGCAGCGCGGCGCAGACCGCGAAAACCAGCACAAAGGGGGTTCGTCCCCGGATCGGATTCATCATGGCCGTATTGTATTCAATTCTCTTCGATGCCCGCTGGGACAATCGCACCCAACGATGGTTCGCTACCGGGCGCTGTCCGGCCGGGCGTGTGCGCCCTCGTCTTCCGGAGTATGCCCCCGCAACAGCGCCTCGACGCGGGCCTGTGCCGTTGGGTCCGACAGGATTTCCACATGCCCGCTATCCACGCCGAAAACCGAAGCCGCGCGCCGCTGGACGCTGGCCGGCAGCATGGTGGCGAGCGCCGCCACACCGTCGCCGGAGGCACCCGAAATCCACCCCGACTGGCGAAAGCTGAACAGCAGGTGGTGCGGCGGTAGCCGGTCGGATTCGTTCCCGGCTTCGAACATTCTGTCGAGAAAGTCGCTGCCGCTGGCCATATCGCGCCAGACTGGCACCACGACCGGCGAGTGCTCGACCCCCTGCTGCGCCGACGGATAGCCCAGCCAGGGCGTCGACAAGCTGACGAACGAGGCGACCTCGGCACGGCGGCCGGCGCCGGATCGCTGCAGCAGCCACGACCGCGCCACCAGGCCGCCCATGCTGTGAGCGACGACGTGATAGCGGCGCATTCCATGTCGGTGCTCGATCTCACGCATGATCCGGTCGAGGTGCCAGGCAAGCTGTTCGATACGCAGGCCGGAAGGATAGTAGTAGTACATGGCCTGGAAGCGGTCGCCGTCGATGTGCCGGATCATCGGCTCGAGCACCCGCGGAGAGCCGTTGATGCCGTGGATGAACAAGACCGGCGTGCGGTCGTTGTCGATCGGCTCGTCGAAGTAGACGCCGGCGTGTCCGGCGCGCAGGAAATCGACCGGGCGCCAAAGGCTGTCGCGCGCCCGCTCGGGGTCGAAACGCGCGTCGCCGAGGGGCACCACCTCTCCGAAGGCGGTGAGCTGGCCGAGGCTGACCGCCGAGCTCATCGCGCTCTCGACCAGGTTGCGGCTGTCGCTGATGGCGAGATTCCGCCCCGCCATGCCGGCCCGACCGGTTCCGATCTCGATCGGACCGGCCTGGATGCGTCCTCCGGGCGTGCAGGCGAGCGCCCCGTCGCTTTCGGGCCTGCCGGCCGGCTCACCGTCGTCGAGTTCCAGGTCGCTGTCGGAATCGATGAAGGCGAGCACGCGATAGTCGCCGGGCGCCAGCGCAAAACTGAAATCACCGCCAGACTCGGTCAGGGTGTAATCGACTACCCGCGGTGGCTCACTTCGATCCGGATCGCCGGCCGACAGCACGATCACGACCGCTTGCCCCTGATTCTCGCCGCGGACGATTCGCCCCTCCAGCCCACAGACCTGGTCGATCATCGTGACCTGGTCGCGCAAGTCACGCAACATGCAGCCACTTGCGAGCAAGGCACACGAAAGGACGAGCAGTGGAACCGCGATTCTGCCCTTCATCAACGTTCCCTCTCGACTTATATCCCTGTGTCGGCCATCGTCGACGCCTCGTGTTGCTCCACCGAACCGCGTACATTCCCCGGTCGCGCGGCAGGCCGGGCTTGTGAAATCATCCCGAAAGGTAGTATACAGGGCAGGCCCGCAGCCGGAGATCCGCCATGATGCGTTCCCGATCCAACAGTTCACGCAGCCTCAGCGAGATGATCCGCGACAATCCTTTCCTTTGCGCGGCTTTTTTGTCCGGGCTCGCCCTGGCCGCGCTGGAATCCA
>CAZSGS010000213.1:0-1261 GCA_964606365.1 uncultured Wenzhouxiangella sp.
TTTGTGTGCGCGCCGGTAGCCGGCCCGTTTGCCTACTGGTCCGCCAGCAAGCTGGCTCGTCCTGCACGGCGTAGCTCAGCTCGATGCCCCACTGGCGGCCGTCACCGAGCAGGCGCTTGAACAGGTCCTGCTCGTGCGGCGTCGTGATGATCAGGATCTCGCGTATACCCGCCTGCATCACGGTCGACAGCGGGTAGTAGACCATCGGCTTGTCGTAGACCGGCAGCAGCTGCTTGGAAATCACCTGCGTGAGCGGGTACAGCCGCGTCCCGGAACCGCCGGCGAGGATGATGCCCTTTCTGTTCATGAAGTCATTGTCCTGAAAACCTAGCACCTAACATCCATTTGTCCACAGATGAACACAGATAAAAACAATAAAAACTTAATTAACCAGGCGCTTCACCTGTATCCGTGGCTTTCCGAAATTGACGAGTAGACCGAGATCGAGCCCTGTTGCCCTCAAATAGTTCAGCAATTGAGACTGATGTTCGCCTGACAAGTCGCTCACGGCCTTGATCTCGACAATCAATTGATCCTCCACCATAAAGTCAGGCTGATAACGTCCTACAAGCTCTCCCTTGTAGTGGACCTCCAAGGGCACCTGGCGGTGGTACGCGAGCTCCTGCCGCTCCAACTCTACAGCCAGGGCATTCTCGTAAACATGCTCCAGAAAGCCCGCCCCTAGAGTATTGCTGACCTCATAGCAGCAACCAATGACCTTTCGAGAAAGCTCCACAGACATAAGATCTTCTTTTATCTGTGTTCATCTGTGGACAATATTTCTTTGCCTTTTTTGCCTTTCAGCCGTTCAGACGCGACACGCCGAGGCGTTGGGAGCGGTAGCGGCCGTCGCGGATGCGTTGCCACCAGTCGCGGTTGTCCAGGTACCAGTCGACGGTTTTCGCCAGGCCCTCGGTGAAGTCGACCGATGGTTGCCAGCCGAGTTCGTCGCGGATTCTGGTCGCGTCGATGGCGTAGCGGCGGTCGTGGCCGGGGCGGTCAGTGACGTACTCGATCAGCTCGCGCCGCGGTCGCTCGGTCGGCACGCGCTCGTCGAGCAGGTCGCAGAGCAGGTGGACGACGTCGAGGTTGGCCATCTCGGCGTTGCCGCCGATGTTGTAGACGCGCCCGGGCCTGCCGGCTTCGAGCACCCGTTCGATGGCGCGGCAGTGATCGGTCACGAACAGCCAGTCGCGGCGCTGCTGACCGTCGCCGTAGACCGGCAGCCGCTCGCCCTCGAGGGCGTTGATGAGCATCAGCG
>CAZSGS010000213.1:1271-4920 GCA_964606365.1 uncultured Wenzhouxiangella sp.
AAACTGGAACGGGCCGTAGTTGTTCGAGCAGTTGGTGATCATCACCGGCAGGCCGTAGGTACGGTGCCAGGCGCGCGCCAGGTGGTCGGCCGCCGCCTTGGATGCCGCGTAGGGCGAGTTCGGGGCGTAGCGATGCGTTTCCGTAAAACCGGGGTCGTCGGGCGCGAGCGTGCCGTAGACCTCGTCGGTCGATACGTGCACGAAGCGGAACTGCGCCGCCCCGCCCTGCCAGTAGCTCAGCGCGGCATCGAGCAGGGTCTGGCTGCCGGTGACGTTGGTGCGGATGAAAGCGCCCGGCTCGTCGATGGACCGGTCGACGTGGCTCTCGGCAGCGAAGTGCACGATCGCATCGGGCCGATGCGCGTCGAGCAGGCGCTCGACGAGCGGGCCGTCGCAGATATCGCCTTCGACGAACACGTGCCGATCCGCCGGCAGTCCGGCGAGGGATTCGCGGTTGCCGGCGTAGGTCAGCAGGTCCAGGTTGACCACCTTGTCGTCACTCTTGCCGAGCAGGTGGTGGACGAAGTTGGACCCGATAAACCCGGCGCCGCCGGTGACAAGAATCGTGCTCATTGGCGTTGGGACCGATTAAAGGAATGAAACCACGGAAATCACGGAAATCACGGAATACACGGAAAAGATCACAGGTACCCGGCCATCCGGACACGCTGCGCATACCCCTTGCCCCCCATCGAACCGCTCTGGAATGCAGGCGGTTCGTCCTTTCCGCGATTTCCGTGCCTTCCCTCGGCTTCGGGGTTCAAGGTCTGCCGAAAATTCGTATCAGAACGGAATGTCGTCTTCCAGGCCGCCCCCGTTGTCGCTGGGCGGGCCGTCGTAGTTCTGCTGGGACGAGTTGTTGTTGTCGTCGAAGGGGGCGCTGCCGCCGCGGCTGTCGAGCATCTGCATCTCGTTGGCGACGATCTCGGTCGTCCAGCGGTCCTGGCCGTCCTGGCCCTGCCACTTGCGGGTCTGGATGCGACCCTCGATGTAGACCTTCGAGCCCTTGCGCAGGTACTCCCCGGCGATCTCGCCGAGCTTGCCGAACATCACCACGCGATGCCACTCGGTGCGCTCCTGCTGTTCGCCGCTCTGGCGGTCGCGCCAGCTTTCCGAGGTGGCAATGCGGATGTTGGTCACTGCGTTACCGCCGGCAGTGTGCCGGGTTTCTGGATCGGCGCCGAGATTGCCGATCAGGATCGCCTTGTTGATTCCACGGGCCATGACGCGGGCCTCTCCTGTTGAGCGTTTGAGAATGCGCAAAAGTCTAGCACAGGGGCGCCGGCTCACCATGTCGGAAAACGCGCCGACACGGCGAAGGAAATCGCCCCGTATAATTGTCCTCCATGAACGATTTCTCCTCGCCCACGGCGCCTGCCGGCCTGGATGACATCCTGGAGCTGACCCGGGCCGACCGCCAGGCGGTCGATCGCCTGATCGTCGAGCGGCTTTCCTCCGATGTCGCCCTCGTCAACCAGATCAGCCATCACATCATCGGCGGCGGCGGCAAGCGAATGCGCCCGCTGGTTCATTTGCTGTGCGCCCGCGCGGCGGGCTATTCCGGCGCCGATCACCTCAAGCTGGCAGCGATCATCGAGTTCATCCATACCTCGACGCTGCTGCACGACGACGTCGTCGACGAGTCCTCGCGCCGCCGCGGCCAGGTCACCGCGCATCGACTCTGGGGCAACGCCGCCTCTGTCCTGGTGGGCGACTTTCTCTACTCGCGCAGCTTCCAGCTGATGGTCGAACTCGATCGCATGCGCATCATGAACATCCTGGCCGACACCACCAACACCATCGCCGAGGGTGAAGTCCTGCAGTTGATGCAGATGGGCAACCCCGATCTCGGCGTGGCCGACTATTACCAGGTCATTTCCGACAAGACGGCCTGCCTGTTCGCTGCCAGCGCCAGGCTCGGCGGCGTGCTCGGAGAGCTGGGCGAGGACGCCTGCGGACGCCTGGCCGATTTCGGCCTGTACCTGGGGCAGGCGTTCCAGATCGTCGACGACGTGCTCGACTACCGCGGCAGGACGCACGACCTGGGCAAGAACGCCGGCGACGACCTGGCCGAAGGCAAGGTGACGCTGCCGCTGATCCTCGCCCTGCAGAGTGCCGACGGCAACGAAAGGAAACTGATCCGGGATATCGTCGAGGCCGGCGGCAGCGATCGCGTCGCCGACGTGCGCCGCATCATGGATCGCACCGGCGCGCTCGACCAGGCCATGTCCCAGGCCAAGGGACTGGCCGGCCGGGCGCGCAAGGCGCTTGCGGTTCTCCCGGACAACGAGGAGAGCGCCGCGCTGGATTTTCTGGCCGGTTACGCGATCGATCGCGCCTACTGATCCCGCAGCAGCGCGCGGAAGCGCTCTCCGCGCTGTTCGAAATCGCGAAACCGGCCGAAACTCGGCGCGCCCGGCGAGAGCAGCACCACCCCGCCGCGGACCGCCAGTTCGCGGGCGCGGGCCACCGCCTGCTCGAGCCCTTCGAATGTCTCGATCCGTCCAACGCGAGAACCGGCCGCGGCGCGAAAACGATCGGCCAGCGCCGCGCCATTGTCGGGCAGGGTCAGCAGGGCCTCGAGCCGGTGCCCGGCGACCCAGTCGAGCACCGGCTGCCAATCGGCCGGACGCGGCTGTCCACCGGCGATCAGGACCACCGGGACATCGCCCATGGCATCGAGCGCCGCCAGCGTGGCCCAGGGCGTGGTCGAAATGGAATCATTGATGTAGCGCACGCCAGCGACCGTGGCGACCGGCTCGAGGCGATGGGGCAGCGCCTCGAAGCTCGCCAGGGATTGCACCAGGGCGACGGGATCGTGCCCCAGCAGGACCGCTGCCTGCATGGCCAGCGCGGCGTTGTCGAGATTGTGACGCCCGATCAATGGGAGCTGACCCTCGGGGCAAAGCACCGAGCGATCGTTCATCAGTCGACGGCCGTCGCGCCAGATTCCCGGCCCACGATTGGCCAGCACGCGGCCGGGCACGCGATCCGTTGCCGCGACCAGGCGCGCGTCGCCGTCGTCGAGGCCGGCGTGATCCTCGCCGATCTGCATGCGGCGGCCGAGGCGCACGACCTCGCCTTTCCGTTGAGCTTCGGCGCGCAGGGGTCGGCGCGTGTCGGCGGGGTGCTCTCGACCAACGCGGGCGGATCGAACGTGCTGCGCTACGGCAACGCCCGCGATCTCTGCCTCGGGATCGAGGCGGTGCTGCCGACGGGCGAGGTCGTCGACCTGATGAGCGAGCTGCACAAGGACAACTCGGGCTACGCCCTGCGCGACCTGCTGATCGGGGCCGAGGGGACGCTCGGGGTGATCACGGCGGCGGTGCTCAAGCTGGTGCCGGAACCGCGCGCCTACGCCACGGCGATGGTGGCGGTGCCATCGGTGGAGGACGGGCTCGCCCTCCTCAACCGGCTGCAGGCGGAGACGGGCGGCGCCGTCGAGGCCTGCGAATACATGCCGGGGCGCTACCTCGACGCGCTCGCGGCGCACGACCCGTCGGTGCGCCCGCCCTTCGCCGCGCGCCACGAGGTCAACCTGCTGATCGAGGTCGGCGCCACCGCGCCGCGCGATGCCACGCCCGGTCCCGACGGGACGACGCCGGTGCAGGCGCAGCTGGAGAAGATCCTCGGTGATCTCTTCGAGGCG